>JBATAV010000292.1:0-3111 GCA_049662025.1 Paracoccaceae bacterium
GCGCCACCCCTCGCGCGCCTCCATCCAGCCCATCTGCCCGTGCCGCCCCGCCGCCAGATAGGCCCGCAGCCGACCCGCCGCCTCGGGCACGGCATCGGGCCGGCAAACCCCCATGCCGGAAAACCCCTCCGCCAGCGCCTGACGCCGCAAAAGCTCTTTCATCTTGGCAAAAATACTCCGGGTGTTTCATTGATTTCGCCATTGGTTCAAGAAACCAATGGAATGGGGGCAGCGCCTCGGGGTTTCAGTCAGAAATCAAGATCAGAGTAATGCGCCGAGGCCGGAAAGCCCGGCACCTGATCCGCCAACAACGGCCGGAAACTGGGCCGTGACTTGATCTTGGCATACCAGTCCTTCACCACCGCATGGCGGTTCCAGTCCACGTCGCTGATGTAATCCAGACAGGACAGATGCGCCGCTGCAGTAAAATCCGCCAGCGTCATCTCGTTGCCCGCCAGCCAGCGCCGCTGATCCAACAGCCAGGCCAGGTAATCCAGATGATACTTTATACGGGCGGCCCCGGATTTCACGTTCTTCGAATCCGGATAGCCCTGGCCGGTGATCTTCTTGTTCACCCGCTCGTACAAAAGCTTCGAGGTGACCTCGCCGTGGAACTTGTCGTCGAACCAGGCGCACAGCCGGCGCACCTCATAGCGCGCATCGACGTCACGCGGCATCAGGGCCGGGCTGGGCACGCTTTCTTCCAGGTATTCGCAAATCGCCTGGCTCTCGCTCATCGTGCGGTGATCCATCCGCAGCACCGGCACCTTGCCGGCCGGATTGCGGCGCAGAAAATCGGGGCTTGGCTCCCAATAGCGCTCTTCCACCAGTTCGACCTCGATCTTCTTCTCGGCCAGCGTCAGGCGCACCTTGCGGCAGAATGGGGAAAGGGGAACGTGATACAGGCGGTTCATTGGTGACGATCCTCGGCTTCCTCCCTTCCTAGCCAATGCCGTGACCGGGTTGCAATCCCCGGCCCCGCCTTAGCGGTCGAAACAGGCGGATCTTCCGTCGGCCTTGATGGTTTCGGCCCCTGCAAGGATTGCCCGCGCCCGCTTGCGCACAAACTCTGACGGCTTGGCGGCATTGCGCCCCTTTGGGTCGGGCAGCACCGCAGCCAGCCGGGCGGCCTGCACACCGCTCAGGTCTTTCGCGTCCACCTTGAAATAATGCTGCGCCGCCGCCTGCACACCAAAGACGCCATCGCCGAATTCGGCCACGTTCAAATAGACTTCCAGGATGCGCCGCTTGGACCAGACCAGCTCGACCGCCGGGGTCATCGCCGCCTCCATCGCCTTGCGCAGCCAGCTGCGGCCCTGCCACAACAGCACGTTCTTGGTGACCTGCTGGCTGATGGTCGAGGCGCCGCGATTGCCACCCTCTTCGATCGCCACCCGGATCGCGGCCATGTCAAAGCCCCAGTGGTTGCAGAAATTCGCATCCTCAGCCGCCACCGCCGCCCGGCCCATGATCGGTGCGATCTCGTCCCAGGAAACCCAGTCCTTTTCAATGCCGCCCAGGCGCCAGGCCTCGGACATCTGGTAAAGGTTGATCGGCGGCGGCACAAAGCTGAACAGCACGATCAGCAGCGCATAAAACGCCGCAATCCCGCCAAGAATCCGTCCCGCCCAGCGCAACAACCGCCGCCGCCGCGATAGCGGTGCGGGTGCGGGCGCCTTCGCTTTGCGGGCGCGGGGTTTTTTCTCGGTGGTCTCGGCCATGGCGCCTGTATTGGCCTGAACCTGCGGGCCGGGTCAACCAAAGAAGAAGGGCCCACAACGGGGCCCCTCGGTCTTACTCGGCCGGCATCCGGGCCGGTTCGTCCGACAACGGATGCGCCAGATGTGCCAGCATCTCTTTCGGGCAGACCTGCAGGAAATTCGCCCGCTCGATCGCCCAATCGGCCAGAATACGCGCCGACAGCTTTGACCCCGTCTCGGCCGCGTGCCGCTCGATCAGGCCCTTCAGCTGCGCTTCCCAATGCACATGCCCGACGGCACAAGTCACCAGCGATTCCAGGTTGATGAAATCCTCGGCCACGCCGGTGGGGTCATAGACATAGGCCATCCCCCCTGTCATCCCGGCACCAAAGTTGGCCCCGATCCGGCCCAGAATCACCGCCAGCCCGCCTGTCATGTATTCGCAACCGTTCGACCCACAGCCCTCGACCACCACCGACGCACCAGAATTGCGCACCGCGAACCGCTCTCCGGCCCGGCCACTTGCCAGCAAAAGGCCATCGGTTGCGCCATACAGCACCGTATTGCCGATGATGGTGTTGTCTTCGGCCTTCAGCGGGCTGGCCATCTGCGGCCGCACCACGATCATGCCGCCCGACAGGCCCTTGCCGACATAGTCATTGGCATCGCCCATCACCTCGATCTTCAGCCCGCGCACTGCAAAGGCCCCAAGCGACTGCCCGCAAGACCCGGACAGCTTGACCGTCAGATGGTCGGGCTGAAGGCTGTTCTTCATCCCGAACTTCTTGACGATATGGCTGCTGGCCCGCGTGCCGATGGTGCGATGCGTGTTGCGCACCGCATAAGAAAGCTGCATCTTCTCGCCGTCTTCAAAGAACCGGTGGCCGTCCTTGATGATCTCGGCATCCAGCGTGTCGGGCACCGCATTGCGCGGCTTTGACCGGTCGTAGGTGATCTTGCTGGCCCCATCCACCGTGATCAGCAACGGGTTCAGGTCCAGATCATCCAGATTGGCCGCCCCGCGCGACACCTGCGTCAGCAGATCGGCCCGCCCGATGATCTCGTCAATCGACCGCGCCCCGATCTGCGCCAGAATCTCGCGCACTTCCTGGGCGTAGAAGGTGATCAGGTTCACCACCTTGTCCGCACTGCCAGTGAACTTCGCCCGCAGCGCCTCATCCTGCGTGCAGACGCCCACCGGGCAGGTGTTCGACTGGCACTGCCGCACCATGATGCAACCCATCGCAATCAGCGCGGCTGTCCCGATGCCGTATTCCTCGGCCCCCATCATCGCCGCCATCACGATATCGCGGCCCGTCCGCAACCCGCCATCGGTGCGCAGGGTCACCCGCTCGCGCAGGTTGTTCATCGCCAGCACCTGATGCGCCTCGGTCAGCCCCATCTCCCATGG
>JBATAV010000293.1:0-1983 GCA_049662025.1 Paracoccaceae bacterium
AGCTTGTGGCGCTGACCCCCGCGCAAGTGGCGCGGATCGAGGCGGCGGATGTTGCCGCGCTGTCGACAGACCAGCTGGCGGCACTGACCACGGCCCAGGTGGCCGTGCTGAGTTCGGCGCAGGTGGCGGCGCTGGGCACCGATCAGATCGCTGGCCTGACGCCCGATCAGGTGGCCATGCTGACCACGGCGGCGATGCTTGGCCTGGGCAGCGACGATATCGTGGCGCTGACCTCGGATCAGGCGGCGGCACTGACGGCGGGGCAGGTCGCCTCGCTTTCAACCGCGCGGATCGTTGCGATGGAGACCGAAGATCTGGCGGCCCTGTCCACCGATGCAGTGCAGGGTCTGACCACGGCGCAGATCGTGGCGCTGACCACCACGCAGGTGGCGGGCCTGACCCCTGACCAACTGGCGGCGCTGACCACAGCGCAGGTGACAAGGCTGGAAACAGCGGATTTCTCGGCGATGTCGATCGACCAGGTTTCCGCCCTGACCACGGCGCAGGTGGCGGTCCTCGGCTCGGCCCAGATGGCGGCCTTGTCGACCGACCAGGTTGCCGGGCTGACCACGGCGCAGGTGGCGGCGCTGACAGCTTCGGCCATTGTCGGCTTTGGCACCGACGATGTGGTGGCGCTGACCGCCGACCAGGCAGGGGCCCTGCGCTCGGCACAGGTGGCGGTGCTGTCCACCGCCTCCATCGCCGCGATGGAGGTCGAGGATCTGGCGGCGCTGTCTACCTCGGCGGTGCGCGGCTTGACGACGGCGCAGATTGCGGCCTTGACCTCGGCGCAGGCGGCGGCGTTGACCTCGGATCAGGTGGCCGCACTGACAACGGCGCAGATCGCGCGGTTCTCGACGGTGCAGATCACCGCGCTGTCGAACGATGCAGTCACGGCGCTGACCACGACCCAGATGACGGCGCTGACCACCGCACAGATTGCGTCCTTCACTCTGGATCAGATCCCGGCGCTGGAGACCGACGATATCGTCGCGTTGAGTGCGTCGCAAACCGGAGCCTTCACCACCGCACAGATCGCGGTGATGAGCACGTCGCAGGTGTCTGCCTTGTTCCTGTGACCGCGCGGGCGCGGCTCGCACCGCGCCCGATTTGCCAGCGCAAAGGAAAAGGGCCGGCCGGAATGGCGGGCCCTTCGTCGCTTCGGTCGGGCAAGGGGATCAGCCGGGCTTCACCCCGCTGGCCCACAGCGCAAAGCCACCGTCGCGCTGTACCCGGACTTCGGCAAAGCCCGCGCGCTGCAGATGCGCGGTCAGGCTGGCGGCGGTAAAGCCGGTGCGGTGCCCCATGAAGGCATTGCCCTCGGCCAAGGCAGGGCGAAAGCCGTAAAGCATGTCCAGAGCCGCAATCGGCCCCAGGGCCGAGACATAGGCCGGGCCCTCCAGATTGCCCTCGGCCACCAGCGCCGCGACCTGCTGCAGATCGGGCATCGTCACCAGCGCAAAGCCGCCGGGGCGCAGCACCCGGTGGAATTCGGCCAACGCCAGCGGCACCTCGTGCGACCATAGATGCTCCAGATTATGCGCCGACCACACCGCATCGACCGAGCCTGCGGGCACTGCCGCCATGTCGGTGATCGAAGCGATGATATCGGGCGCCACATCGGGGTCGATATCAAGACGGACTTCCGTCCAGGCACCACGCGGAAAAAACGAGTCGGGCAGCTTGTCGGGGTTTGCCGCGCCGCAACCAACGTGCAGAACGCGGGGCAGGGTCACCGGCTCTGCGGTGGTGGTGGTGATTTCAGTGATCATGGTCATGTCGGTGCCTTTCTGGCCTGGGGGGTGGAATCAGGGTTCGCGCAGCGATTCGGTCAATCCGCGCAACAGCGGGTCGAGAAAGAATTCCAGCACGGTGCGGGTGCCGGTGTGGATTTCGGCGGTCAGCGTCATGCCGGGCAGCAGGGTGGCCCCGGCAGGCAGATCCGCCGGTGCGGCGATCAGGCTGACCCGGGCGGGGTGGCGC
>JBATAV010000294.1:0-1810 GCA_049662025.1 Paracoccaceae bacterium
GGCTGTCGGACGCGCCTTTGGTGGCGACGCATTCCAATGCGCATGCGGTCTGCAACTCGACCCGCAACCTGACCGACTGGCAGCTGGATGCGATTGCCGAGACCGGCGGCATGGTCGGGCTGAACTTCGCCACCTGTTTCCTGCGCCCCGATGGCCGCGAAAGTGCGGATATGGGCTGGGAGGTGATGATGCGGCATCTGGACCATCTGATCGGGCGGCTGGGCGAGGATCATGTGGGATTTGGCAGCGATTTCGACGGGGCGACGATGCCGGAGGGAATCGGCGATGTGGCGGGGCTGCCGCGGCTGATCGAGGCGTGCCTCGCGCATGGCTTTGGCGCGGCACTGGTGGAAAAGCTGGCGATGGAGAACTGGTTGCGGGTGTTGCAGAAAACCTGGGGGACCTGAGCCCCGTTCCGGGGCTGCCCGCCGCACGCCTTCCGCTTGACGCGCCGCCCACCCCCGCCCCGTCGCGCCATGGGGCGGGGGCCGGGTGGTGGAGGGCGTCAGCCGCCGGTATGGCTCATGTGACGGGTCATCTGGCCGGCGATCTTCTGGCGCGAATAGTCGAAATCGTGGCCCTTGGGTTTGCGGGCGATGGCGTTGCGGATGGCGGTTTCCAGGGCCTCGTCATCGGGGCTGCTGCGCAAGGGGGTGCGCAGGTCGGCCATGTCTTCCTGGCCGAGGCACATGTACAGCTCTCCGGTGCAGGTCAGCCGGACACGGTTGCAGCTTTCGCAGAAATTGTGGGTGAGCGGCGTGATGAAGCCGACGCGCTGGCCGGATTCGTTCAGGCGGACATAGCGGGCGGGGCCGCCGGTGTTGTCGGGCAGCTCGGTGACGGTGAAGCGCGTCTCGTAGCGGCGCTGCAGGTCTTTCAGCGACCAGTATTGGTCGAGCCGGTCTTCGGTGCCCATCTCGCCCATCGGCATGACCTCGATCCAGGTCAGGTCGTGGCCTTCGGCGGCGCACCAGTCGGTGAGCGAGAATTGCTCATCCTCGTTGAAGCCCTTCAGCGCGACGGCGTTGATCTTGACGCGCAGGCCGGCGGCCTTGGCGGCACTGATCCCGTCCAGCACCTGGGGCAGGCGGCCCCAGCGGGTGATCTCGGCGAATTTGGCCGGGACGAGCGTATCGAGCGAGACGTTGATGCGGCGGACGCCGAGGTCGGCGAGCGGCTGGGCGAAGCGGGTCAGCTGGCTGCCGTTGGTGGTGAGGGTCAGCTCTTTCAGCGCGCCGGATTGCAGGTGGCGGGCCATCGCCTCGAAAAAGGTGAGGATGCCTTTGCGGACCAAGGGCTCGCCACCTGTGATGCGCAGCTTTTCGACGCCGAGGCGAATGAAGGTGGTGCAGAGGCGGTCCAGTTCTTCCAGCGTCAGGAGGTCGGCCTTGGGCAGGAAGGACATGTGTTCGGTCATGCAATAGGTGCAGCGGAAATCGCAGCGGTCGGTGACCGAGACGCGCAGGTAAGAGATCGCGCGGGCGAAGGGGTCGATGAGCGGGACTTTGAGCGGGACTTTGGCCATGTGTGGAAAATAGGCGCGGGCGAAGGGTTGCACAAGCGCGAAAGCGGCGGTTGCAGGGCTGGCGGGGTCGGGCTATCGTCAGCGCCATGATGTTGCGTGCGACCCTTGTCTGTGCCCTCGCGCTGTCGCTGTCTGGCTGCGCGGTGCTGAATGGCGGCAAGACCGCCCCGGCCGCCGCGGAGGGGCCACCGATGGCGACCGAAATCGCCGTTCCGGTCGAGACGACATCGCTGGAGTCGATGGGGGCCGGACAGTCGGTCGCGGCGCTGGACACCACGTCCGAGG
>JBATAV010000295.1:0-3357 GCA_049662025.1 Paracoccaceae bacterium
CTGCTTGCCCGGATGCATTACCAGTGCCGCGGCGATGGGGGGGTTCCGTCGGGCCCTGTTGCACAAATCGTCAGGGATTCCCCGCGTGGCTCCAAGGTGTTGGTCGGGTGGCATGAGCAAGCCCACACCCCGACCTGCCGCACGACGAACTGGCGCGCCGATCGCGCCATTGAGGCGCCATTGGTTCGGGCCCCCTGGCGAGGGCCGCCCTGAAGCAGCGCGGATCGCGGCAGATATGGTTTGACCCGGAGACGGTGTGGATGGCTGTGCGGCAGGTCCTCAACGTTGCGAAGCGACAGTGGAAGCCGGACATACATCATCACCGCCAGACGGATGATCTCAGGACTCGCCTTTAAGTAGTGGAAGGGGCTGGGCCTGGTCACCTTCCGATGCTGGGCGACCGCACATTCCCGCTCAAGTTGGTTTGCTCTGATATTGCCCCTTTATAGTCAGGCAGGTCTGAATGGCAGTGTCACTTTGAGTCTGATGCCGACCCCGGTTGCCCGAGGGCGCGGCATCCCAGCTCATGTCTGGATCGAACAGCTAGGGGTATCGTCCGGCGAAGAGGATGATGTCCTTCGGAAACTGAGCGCCTTTGAATAGGATCATTGGGTGTCCGCCTATCGTGACCGTCCAACCAAAAAAAACCGTCGATCCAGCGGCACCGGCGCGTCAAGGCCGAAAGTTTGCGACAAAACCCTGCGTGGATCCCCGCCTGCAGGCATTGCACGACGATACCTTCGAGCGACAGGGCCGTGGCGAAGGTGTGCCGGACTCTGCTGATTGACTCACTTGAAAGCACTATCTATCGTCACCGCATCGGTGACATAGCCTAAGCGGCAACAGCTTGAACCTTTGGGTATTTCTGGCGGTCTATATGTCCATGAATGCATGCTGGCAGGCGCTTTCGTCCAGAAAGGGTGGCGCATCGCGTGTATCGGGTGAATCAATCGACCGACCACAGTGACGATGTGCATCACCAGGCAACACTGCTGCATGCCTGGGACCAGGAGTACGCCCAGCTTAGGGCAGGGGAATTCACCGGATCAGTTAGCACACTGTCCACCGCGGGTATCAAGCTTTTCACCGAGCGGATGAACCGTGCTGTGCTCCAGACCGGGGCGCTGAAAGCGGGACGGCTTGCCTTCGGCCTGCCCTTGCGGGCGGCCGGCCGGAGCCGCATCTGCGGCGAAGAAGGATCGGCCAACAGCTTGCTGGTTTTCTCTGGCAGCTCTGGGTTCGAATTCCTGTCGCCCGATCTGTTCGAATTCGTTGGGATCGAGATCGACACGGCTTGCTCCGCCGATCCGGTTTTCCTGACCATGGCAAGGACGCTGGAGAAGGTGATCTCCTCAGGCCGGCGGTCGATCTCGATCAAACCGGCAAAGGCTGCAAAGCTCGGCCGGGTGTTGACGGTGATGCTGTCGGAAGACGGGCCGGGTGCGCGGCTGGAGGATTGGCCCGATCAGGCGGCGGCGTTCAATCGCGGCCTGGTGGGCTGGCTTCTGGACATCTTGCAAACCGCTGACGAAGAAGGCGAACCGGTCACCCCGCGCCATTGGGAGGCGATCTCGGCGATCGGCAAGCTGGTAAAGGACAGTGCCTGCTGCCCGATCTCGGTGGCGGAACTGACGGTTGAGTTGGGGCTGTCGCGCCGCACCTTGCAGAACGCCTGCCAGGAGGTCATCGGGATGAGCCCGGTGCAGTATCTGCGGGCCCTGCGCCTGAGCGAAGCGCGCCGGATGATGCAATCGGCCAGGTCGGTGACCGAGGTGGCGACCCAGTTCGGGTTCTGGCACCTGGGCTATTTCTCGCGCGATTATCAGATGATGTTCGACGAGCTGCCGTCAAAGACGCTGCAGCGCTGGCGCACGGGGGGAGGCGTCAAAGACACTCGCCCCCGTCGGTTACAAAGGCCATTCCCGTCGTGAAGCGCGCGGCGTCCGAGGCCAGGTAGAGGATCGCCTCGGCCACCTCGTCCACGGTACCGAACCGGCCCATCGGGATGGTTTTCGCCACATAGGCCTCCAGTTGGTCACGCCCGCCCATCTGGCGTGCAAATCCAGCGTTGAAGGGGGTGTCGATGAACCCGGGGCACAGCGCGTTGACGCGGATATGGTCGCGGGCATAGTCCTTTGCCATCTGTTTCACCATCGCCACGGCGGCGTGTTTGGTGGTGGCATAGGCGATCATCCCGACGTCGTATTGAACGCCAGAATTCGACGCGGTGATGATGATCGACCCGCCGCCCTGGCTGCGCATCTGGCCAATGACCGCGCGGGCGGCAACGAAATGCGACCGCACGTTCAGCACCCAGGACGCATCCATCTGATCGGGCGTCACCTGCTCTGCCGTGCCCTCGATCTGCAGGCCGGCGTGGGAATGCAGCACATCCAGCCGCCCATAGCGGCCGATCACAACCGTCAAGGTCGCCTCGATTGCACAGGTGTCAGTCATGTTCAGTTGCAATGCCATGGCATCGCCGCCTGTGCGGGTGATGGCTTCAGCGACCTGACTTGCCGCCTCGCCATCGCGGTCGGTGACGATGACCCTTGCGCCTTGGGCCGCCATGGCGATCACCCCGGCGCGGCCGATGCCCGATCCGGCACCGGTGACAAGCGCGACCTTGCCCTGCAGGCGCCCACCGGTCATCCGCGCACCAGCCCGCGACGATGGTAATGATCGGCGGCGGTTTCCAGAAACCTTGCGATGTCATCGGCGCCGTAATTGCGGCGGAACATCGCGGCCTGATCCAAGAGCGCCTGCCGGTTTGCTGCGCGACCGGGGCGCAGCATCTCATAGGTCGCCATGATCAGGTCTTGCGGCACCGCCACCAGTTCGGCGCCGCGTTCGAAATTCTGCGCCAGTGCGGCGCGTCCCGCGGCCCGGGCGATTTCGGCCTGCGCGCGCAGGGCGGCGGCGGTGATCCGCAGATCCTCGATCGTTACCGCGCCTGATGTCACCGCATCAAGCGTCAGATCGCTCAGGGACTTGCCCCGCGCCCCCCTGATCCGCTGCGGTGCGGTTTCGGCCAGCGGGAAATCGGCAACAGTCAGCTTGCCAGTCATGCCTTGCCGCCTTTGTCTGCAAAGGTAAGGTGCATCTCTTGCGGTGCGCGGCCGGGATCGGTCAGGCCGGTTTCTATGGCGTGAATCAGCGCCACTTCGGTGTGGAAACGCGCGCCAAGGGCCTGGCCGTCGGTGGGCACGATCACCGGCTCGGGTGGCGTGCCATGTGCCCAGAGGGCGGCATTGCGGCCCATCGCTTCGTAATGCTCCAGCGCGGTGATCGGCGCATTCGAGAACAGTTCGAGGTTGTTGTGCGGCATCCGGCCCCGCGCGTGGATCACCGCCGTGC
>JBATAV010000296.1:0-17687 GCA_049662025.1 Paracoccaceae bacterium
GATGGCTGCCAACATGATGCTGGTTCAAATGCAATTCCGATGTGCCCATCTCATAGGCGTGCTCAATGTTGGTCGGCAACAGTCCGGAGCACGGCATCATCGGAACCACGTCCCTAGGAGGACCTCGAAGGCCTGCGATTATTCAGGCATGGGTTGCGACCGCAATTCGTCAGGTGGCATGGAGCGTTGCGGTGTCAGACCTGAAGTCTGCATCATCGACCCACATCCGGTGGAGGATCACGCTCATACGCCTGGCCAGAGCAACCATGGCGCGCTTGGCACCACGACGGCGAGCGACCTGCGCAGCCCATGTTCTCAGCCATGTCGAACGCCCACGGTGCATCATCACGGTTGCGGCCTGACACAGCGCGCGGCGCAGGTTGACATCGCCGGCCTTAGTAATGCCGCCCGAGACGTCGCGTTCACCGGATTGGTTGCGAGATGGTGTCATGCCGACCCATGGCCCGACCTTCTTGGAAGACGTGAACCGGGAAGGATCATCGACGGCGGATCGGTAGCTGAGCGCGACAACCGCGCCGACGCCAGGCATCGACATTAGCCGTCGGCAAACCGGGTCATCTTGGGCGAGTTGGCGAACGCGGCGTTCCAGTCCCGCCAGTTCCTGTCGCAAGGATGCTCGCGCCCGAAGCATCGGCCATGTCGCGGCCTCCAGCATCGGATTGCCCTCTGCCAGTTCCCGGATGCGGTGTTCATATCGGCCGCGGGAGATGGCGCCGACCTTCAGCCCGAAGTTCCGCAAGAGGCCGCGCAAGGACATCTCCAGCGAGAGCATGGCCTGTTGGATAGCCTTCCGGGCCCCGAGCACAGCACGGACCTCTTGCGCCGAGATCGATTTGCAATGAACCGGCCGGAACCAACCCATGTGCAGCAGTCGCGCAATTCCCTCGGCGTCACGGCGATCTGTCTTGATCGGCATGGCCTTCAGGGCACCCTTCACCTGACGGGTTTCCATCAGCACGACATCCAGACCCGCTGCGCTCATTCCGCGATGCAACCACTGCGACAAGGGGCCAGCCTCGAGTCCGATGGCGGCAATCGTTCCCTCCTGTTCTCGGACCCAACGCACCAATTCTTCAGGTTCACTAGCGACCTGCGCCTCTTTCATGATCTTACCATGCTCGCTGATCACGCAAATCGCAGCCTTCGCCAGCGACACATCCAATCCGACAAACAGCTTCATCCCGCAGTCCTCCATGTGGATCCAATACGGGAAGGTCGGCAACTTGCCACTGATCTTGCAAGCAGTAACAGGCAGTGCGCGACGCAGGCCCCGTTACGGCATCTCATTGATCGTCAAAGCCAGAACAGGACGGTTGCGGCGAGGGCGACGGCAGAGAGGAAGACCTTAGGGCATCTGTCGTATCGGGTGGCAACCCTGCGCCAGTCCTTCAGCCGCCCGAACATGATCTCGATCTGTCACCTGGCAGCGCATGTTTACATGCGTGAGAAGGCTGTATCGGCGCTTGTACCGGCGCTTGTCGTATTTCACGGGCTTGCTGCGCGACTTCCTGCCTGGGATGCATGGCTTTATCCCTTTGTCTTTCAATGCTTCTCTGAACCAGTCGGCGTCGTAGCCGCGGTCCGTTGCCCGGCAATGGTTTGTTTGCAAACCATGAGAGGGGGCCAGCAGCCATTCTGCAGATGGCAAGCTGTCCACAAGGGCTGCCGCGCCAGTGCAATCGCTGACCCGTTGCCCGGCAGGCGATGCGTGCATCGCCGAGAGGGGGACCTGCGGTCATGAAAAACCGGATCGGGCGCCCCTCGGTGTCAGTGACGGCAGGCAGTTTGGTGTTCATGCCACCCCGCTGCGGGGGAATTTGATCCCCCGGATCAAATTCTCGCCCCCTACGCATTCGGCCAATCAGACGTCCCCGTCCATCACTGGGCCCCCTTTTTTCACCGCCAGGCTGGAAGCCGTGCCCCTCTCGCACATGCCCTGCATGTGCTGCCGGGCAGTGGGTGCGCCTTGACCCTCTTATGGTTTCCAAGAAAACCATTGCCGGGCAGCGGATAGGTCGCATCCGTTGCCTGACAGTTGATTGCAAGGCAATCAACGAGAAGGGGGCATCACCGTCTTGGGTGTGGCGGCCTCGGCGGCCAGACCCTGCATCATTCGCGCAAGGACGCCCCTGTCCCCCCATCGCTTCCATCGGTTGTAGAGGTCTTTGCCGGACCATATTCTCTGGGAGCATCGCACCAGCGCAAGCCATTGCGATTTATGAAGATAATCCCGCTCAGGACGCGCAAGTCATCGACCCGAGGCTTGCCATGGCTCTTGGGAAAGAACGGCCGAAGCCGCGCAATTTGTTCGTCTGTAAGCCAGAAAAGATTGCTCATCCTGCCCCCCGTATACTCGCGGCCTTGAATCACGCAGGCGCAGCGGTCTCAAGCGGATCATTGGGTCCTGAGCGTAACCCCAAATCGCGGACGCTTCCGGGGAGCAGGTCAGTTTGGACAAACTGAGGCGCGTTAGCGTTGGCCTGACACCACCGCTTGGGGCAGGGGGAGCCGAGTCTGGTTCGCATTCGTCTTGCAGCACCGTCTAACCAAATGCCGCCAAGTCCGTGATTGTCTTGCGGATCACTGCCTCGACGTGAGACAGTTCATCGCCTTCGATGGCCAGCCGGGGCGCGCGGACAGCGAAAGGTGCGCCATAGGTCAGGTGTTCGGCCAGTTTGATATATTGCACCAGCTTGACATCTGTATCGAGGTGAAAGGCGGGGGTCAGGATGCGGTATAAGCGCCGTGCCTCGTCAAACTGGCCGCCGCGGGCGAGGTTGAACAGCCTGACGCATTCCACGGGCCAGGCGTTCGTCATGCCCGAGACCCAGCCAATCACGCCAAGTGCGACGCTTTCCAGCAGCAGATCGTCTACGCCGCAGAAAATGTCGAACCGGTCGCCGAACGCGTTGTAGAGGTCGGTCACGCGGCGGATGTCACCGGTTTCTTCTTTGATGGCAACGATTTGGGGAATATCGGACAAGCCCTTCAGCGTTTCCACATCCACATCGACCCGGTAGGCAATCGGATTGTTGTAGATCATGATCGGCAGATCGCTGGCGGCGGCAACGGCTTTGTACCATGCGACGGTTTCGCGCCGATCCGTCCGGTAGGCAAGGCTGGGGAACACCATCATACCCTCGGCACCCAAGCGTTGATAGTTCCGCGCGGCCCATGCGGCATCGTCGGTCGAGCGTTCGGCGAGCCCGCTGAGCAGAGGCACTCGACCTGCGACCACTTCTTTCGCTGCGGTCACGACGGCATCTCGTTCGGACTGGGTCAGGGATGCGTTTTCACCAAGCATGGGCAGGACGATGACGCCGGACACGCCGTTTGTGATCACGCGATCAAGCCCTGCTTGGGTCGCGTCAATATCTACGCTGCCATCGGCGGCAAGTTTGGTGGTTGTTGCAGGAAAAACGCCAGCCCAGGTCATTGGAATCTCCGTGTCAGTTGCGGTAGTCGGGTTCGGCGCGATCAAGCTGGCGCTTGGCGCTGTTCAGATGGAGGGCGGCGGATTCGGCATCGCCGTGGCGCATTTGCTGGCAGGCGGGTTCGGCTATCTGGGCCTGAACGGGGATGATCGCCCTTCCAGTAGACATGGCAAGCAGTTGCACCTCGCAGGCGCGTTCCAGATAGTAGAGGTCATCCCACGCCTCGGCAATCGTTTTGCCCACAGCCATGACGCCGTGATGTTTCATGAAAACGATGTCGGCGCCCCCTATGGCCGCAGCGATGCGTTCGCCTTCGATCCCGTTGCCCTGATAGTCGCAGATCAGCAGGGAAGAGGCTGTAGCCTTGCAAAGGGCGCTGCCATAGGGGTCAACCACAAACAGGTCGCCATAGCCGGGCACCATCGCGGAAAAGTGGTTGCAGATATCCTCTTGCCGGCCAGGTCGTGCGGCCAAGCGAAAGCAGGCGGCGAGGTCGACACCGGCTTGGCGCACCTCGGGACTATCAAAGCCGGGTGCGTTGCTGCGGGATGTTGCGGGCGTTGTCAGTTGCGGTTTGCTGGCAAGGGAATGGGCCATTGTGAACCTTTTAGGCGCGGCGCAGATCGACGACATTGGTCGGCGATGCATCGGTATGGGCAAGGGATCGCATGGCGGGGGGCAATGCGGCGTCCCATGCCGTAAAGTCGGCGCTGATACGGTTTCGTTCCTGAAGCGGCAGATCCGGCATGGGTGGAATCACCCGCAGCCATGCGGCATCGCCCAGAGACTCGGCGACCACGGCCTTGATCGAGGGGATGAAGGGGCGGCGGGACAGGATCGCGTCGCCGCTTTGCACCAGCGGCACTAGGGCGCGCCGGTCAAAGGCGGTCGGTTCGTCGATCATCGCGCGCATCAAGCGCGGCATGACGTTGCCCAGCCCGCAGATGGTGCCACGACCACCGGCCGCGACGAGTTCGGGCAAGTGAATCTCGGACCCGGTGAACACGGACAGGTGCGAAAACCGGCGGATCAGGTCCATTGTGAAATCGAGATCGCCGCCGGAATCCTTGATACCGGCGATGGTGCCCGGATAGCGTTCGTCCAACCGGCGCATCACCTGAGCCGTGATCGGGACACCGCAGATATCGGGAAAGTGATAGAGGTACAGGCGCAGAACCGGATCGGCGACACGATCAATGATCGTGGAGAAATAGCGGAATGTCGCGTCTTCAGTGATGCCGCTGCGGTAAAACGGCGGTGGCATGAGCAGGACACCATGGACGCCCTGCGATGTGGCGTGGCTTGCCAGCCTTACGACATCGGGAATGGAGGCCGTTCCTGCGGATACGACGATCCGACCGGGCGAAATACCGGCGCGGATAATCGTTTCGAGCGTGGCTTCGCGATCTTCGACCGAGAATTCTGCGCCTTCGCCGGTTGTGCCGAAAATGGTGACGCCATCGCAGCCGGCAGTCAGCAAGCCGCTGATATGGGCGATCAGCCGTGGCACGTCGGGGTGGAAATCGGGGGTCAACGGGGTCGCGACAGCGACGGCCAGGCAGCGTTCACTTGGGAGGGTGTTCACCATAACATGTTGAATCCAAATGATTGTAAGGATTGATCCGGCAGCAGAACCGCTATTCATCATCAAGATTAATTGCAGATTGTCAACATTGTGCTTGACGACTTGCCCTGCTCGTTGGAGCATCAAATTGCAAAACTTCGGCCGCTGGGGACGGGAAGAGCCGCAGGCGGTTTTCATCAGGGGAGCGTTACCAATGACTCATTCTGTTCCGACAATCGGTCGTCGCACGCTGCTTTCCAGCGCCGCTATGGCTGTTACCGCGCTTGCATTCGCGGGCCCGGCCTTTGCGCAGGCCAAGGTGCTGCGCATATCAACGCCGGGTGCCGAATCCGAGGTCCAGTCGCAGGCGCTGGTGGTCTTCAAGGATGAGCTGGAGAAGGCGCTTCCCGGCGGGTTCGACGTTCAGATCCATTATAACGGCACGCTTTTTGCTCAGGGCACCGAGATCGAGGCGATGCAGCGTGGCAACCTTGAGGTGGCCATGATCTCGCCACAGGATATTGCGGCGCTGATCCCGGAATACTCGATCTTTACCACGGGCTATCTCATGCGTGACGCGGCGCATCTGGATGCCGTTTATGATGGCGACATCGGGGCAGAGTATACCGCCCGGGTTGGGGCCGATCTGGGTGTTGAGATCGTGCGAAGCCAGTATCTGGGATCGCGGCAGGTTATCCTGCGCGAGGCGCATGAGGTGAATGTTCCTGCCGATCTTGCCGGGATGAAGCTGCGGATGCCCGGATCGGAAACCTGGCAGTTCCTTGGCAACGCACTGGGCGCCAGCGCAACCCCGATGGCGTTTGAGGAAATCTATCTTGGTCTTCAGACCGGCACGATTGACGGGTTTGAAAACCCGCTGGCCGACGTGATCGCCAACAAGTTCTATGAAGTGACCAAACAGGTCGTGATGACCGATCACATGGTTTCCAACACCTTCTTTGCCATCGCCAAGCCCTACTGGGATGGCCTGAGTGACGCAGAAAAAGCGGCCATCGTGACTGCGGAAGGTGCTGCGAAGACCTACAATGACGCTGCAGTTCTTGCCGCCGAAGCCGAGGCGAGTGCATTCCTTGAAAGCCACGGCATGACTGTGACGACACCCGATGTCGCGGCGTTCCGTGCGCAGGTGCAGGCCGCGTTCCTGGCAAGCGACTTTGCCGCGACTTGGCCCGCAGGCCTGCTGGATCGCATCAACGCTGCCGGGACATAATCCGGTGGACGGGGGGGGCCGCAGGGCTTGGACAAGGTTTGCAGAGGGTGTGGCGGCGTTCAGTTTCGCCGTCCTGTTCTTTGCGTTCATTCTTCAGGTCGTCTCGCGCTATGTGTTCAACGCGCCCATTGCGTGGACCCTTGAGCTTTGCTCAATCTCTTATGTGTGGGTGGTGTTCTGGACATGCGGAATCCTTCTTGGTGAACGCGAACACATCGTGTTCGATGTGCTTTACAACTGGTTCAGTCCCGGTCCGCGGCGTTGGATTGCCATTTTCAACACCGCGTCGCTGGGGCTGGTATTTCTTGCGGCTATCCCGACCATATTTGGCTACATCCAGTATCTTGGCCCGCGCGGTACCATGATTCTGCATATCCGCATGGATCTGGTCTATTCGTGCTTTGCCATCTTCATGATTGCCGTTGTGATTGGCGCGGCGACGCGCCTTCGCCAGCTTGCGGGTACCAACTGGCGAAACGCTCTCTAGGGACGGATCAAATGAGTGTTGCCGGCTGGACTATGTTTGTCCTGTTTTTTCTGTGGTCGTTCCTTGGCATGCCTATCGGTTATGCAATGCTTACAAGCGGCATTGTTTATCTAATGATGACTCATCAGGATTTGGCACTGGTGGCCACCCAGAGCCTGAATGGGCTGTATGGCAGTTTTGTCCTGTTATCAGTGCCTTTGTTCATCCTCGCGGCAGAGATCATGAATGCCGGGCAACTGACCGAAAAGATGTACGGCGTCGCCAATATGCTGGTGGGCCGCTACAAGGGGGGCCTCGCCCATGTGAACATCGTCGCAAGCGTGATCTTTTCGGGTATGAGCGGATCTGCAATGGCCGATGCGGCAGGCCCCGGAAAGCTTGAGGTCGATGCAATGGTGAAGACTGGCTATGCGCCGGGATTTGCCGCAGCATTGTCCTCTACGTCGGCGATTATCGGGCCGATCATTCCGCCCTCGATTCCCATGGTCCTGTATGGGGCAGTTGCGGATACCTCGATCGGGTATCTGTTCATGGGCGGTGTAATTCCCGGGCTGATGCTTGCTGCGGCACAGTCCGGAGTTGTCGCGGTCATGGCGCGCTACAAGGACTTTCCGGTCGCACCTGTGCTGACCCTTGGCCAGTCGATGCGCGAGGTGGGTCACGCGATCCCGGTCTTATGCCTTCCCGCGATCCTGCTGGGTGGGATCTATTCTGGGGCCGTTACCCCGACCGAAGCGGCCGCAGTCGCCGCCTTTTGCGCGCTGCTCTTGGCAGTCTTTTGGTATCGCACACTTAACTACAGTGCGTTTTACCAGGTGCTGATCAACTCGTCCAAGGCGACCACCATCGTTGCCATCACCATCGCTGGAGCCTTGGTGATGAATTGGATCGTCGCGGCCGAGCAAATACCCAAAATGCTGGGGCTCTGGATAATCGAACTTGATCTGACGCCCGCGCTGTTCATGTTTGCCGTGACAGTCCTGTTTCTGGTCCTTGGCGCGTTCCTTGATACGCTGCTGATGCTGCTGATCATCATCCCGATCCTCATGCCCACGGTCATCAGCCTTGGCATTGATCCGGTGCATTTTGGGGTCGTGTCGGTGGTCAATCTCATGATCGGCCTTGTCACGCCGCCGATGGGGGCTTTGGTGTTCCTGATCGCCGGTGTTTCGGGGATAAGGGTCGTCGATATCACGAAAGAGCTTTGGCCCTTTCTGATCGTGTTGATCGCTTTGCTTTTCGTTCTCGTCTATGTCCCGCAACTCACGCTCTGGCTGCCCGAAACGATGGGCTATCAGGTCCAGGGCGATTTCATGCGCTGAGCGCTTTAGGAACCACCGCCATGCCCGGCATGAAAGATCTCGTCAAAGGCACCGACCGTTACCGCAACTACATTGGCGGCAGTTGGGTGGAGTCGAACTTGAAAGAGTGGATCGAGGTTGAAAACCCGGCCACCGGTCAGTTGATCGCATCGGTCCCGCGCGGCAATGCCGACGATGCCGACCGCGCCGTCACCGCCGCCTATCAGGCGCAACCCGCATGGGAGGCAATGCCCCCTGCATCGCGCGGCCAATTGCTGAAGGATTTGAGCCGTGCCTTGCTGGAGAACCGCGAACGGCTTGCCCGGATCGTGATCGCCGAACAGGGCAAGCCGTTGCAGGAGGCGCGAGGCGAGATCGAGGGGGCGGCGCTGTATCTGTCCTATGCCGCCGAGGAAGCCCGGCGCATCACCGGCGACATAGTTCCATCTGACAACCCTGACGAGCAAATCTGGATTCAGCGTGTCGCGCACGGCGTGGTGATTGCGCTGACCGCCTGGAACTATCCGGCGGGGTTGATGTGCCGCAAGGTGGGACCGGCCCTGATTGCGGGCAACACGATCGTTGTCAAATCGCATGAAGGCACACCGACCACCGCGCTGGAGATCGCCCAGTTGGCCGATCAGGTGGGGTTCCCGGCAGGGGTCATCAATGTAATCAGCGGCACCGGTGAAGGCGTCGGCCGCGCGCTTGTCCAGCATCCCCAATCGCGGCTGATCACGCTGACCGGCAGCGTCCGTGCAGGCAAAGACATCTTCCGCAACGCCGCCGATGATCTGAAACTGCTGCGGCTGGAACTTGGCGGCAAGGCCCCTTTCATTGTGGCCGAGGATGCCGATATCGGCGCTGCCGTCCGGGCGGCGGTGCTGTCACGCTTTGAAAACTGCGGGCAGGTCTGCATTTGCAATGAACGCATGTATGTACATGAAAAGATTGCGGACGAATTTCTGGAACGGTTCATCAGCGCAGTGAAGCAGCTTAAAGTCGGTGACCCGATGACTTTGGTCGATGTGGGGCCGAAGTTTTCGGGGCCGGAGTTGGACAAGGTTGACGGTATGGTAGAAGCGGCCAAAGCTGCCGGGGCCGAGGTTCTGACCGGGGGCCGGCGCCTGACCGACGGTGAGTTTTCGCGCGGCCATTGGTATGAGCCCACGATCCTGAAGGTCGGGGACAACGCGATGGCGATCATGCAGGACGAGGTTTTCGGTCCCGTCGTGCCGGTCATGACGGTCACCGATTTCGACGAAGGATTGCGGTTGGCGAACGAGAGCCGCTATGGCCTGTCGGCCTATGTTTTCACCAAGGATATGCGCCGGATGATGCGCCTGATCCGAGAGTTGAAGTTCGGCGAGATCTACGTCAACAAGGCGGGCGGCGACGTGGTACAGGCGCATCACGCCGGCATCAAGGACAGCGGCATCGGTGGAGAGGACGGAAAATACGGGTTGGATGCGTATTTCCAGAAAAAGACGATCTACGTCAACTACGCCTGAAGCTTTAGGTCGGCACCGCTGCGTAGGACGTATAGGCGCTGGTGGCGAGCCAGCCGCAGTCTATGGGCACGGTAACTCCGGTGATGGCAGAGGCCGCGTCGGAGCATAAAAAGAAGATCGCCTCGCCGACATCGGCGGGTTGCACGAAGCGGCGCAGGGCTGATTTTTCGATGATCTGTTTGGGGTCGCGCAACCCGCTGTCGATCCGCGCCTGCATGGCCGGGGTCAGCACATAGCCGGGTGCGACTGCGTTGACGCGCACGCCGCTTGGACCCAATTCCGCCGCCATGATTTCGGTCATCATCTTGATCGAAACCTTTCCCATCGCATAGGCGGGTTGGCCCGAGGGGCGATAGGTGGTCAGCGACGCCATGTTGATGATCGCTCCACTGCCCGCCGCCGACATGGCCTTGCCGAAAACGCGGTTGATCAACAGTGAGCCACGGACGTTGATCGCGTGGATGCGGTCAAACTCCGCCATGTCCATTTCGGTGAGGCGGACGGCGTTCTGAAGAACACCGGCCGAGTTGACAACCGCATCGACCCTGCCGCGCCGGCGAAGGATATCGGCGGCGAAGGCATTGACTGAATCTTCGCTGGCGACATCCAGCGCTCGGTAGGTGGCCCCGAGTTCGGCGGCAATGGCATTGCCGCGTTCAGCGTCGCGGTCGCCGATCTCGATGGTCCAACCCGCGGCAGAAAAGCGGCGGGCCGTTGCCTCGCCAATCCCGCTGGCCCCGCCGGTGACGACTGCAACTTTGCTCATTTCTCGACTCCATAGTCCTGCATGGCCCGTTCGGGCGATATCTTGCCATTGCGCAAATCGGCAGAGATGGCAGCCTTGTCGCGCAAGGCTGGATCGCCCCAGCCACCGCCGCCCGCCTGTTCGTGACGGATGCAGGTGCCTTTGGCGATCTCCAGCGTCACCTTGGCGGGGAGGGCGGTCCAGCCATTGCCGGTATCGATGAGATTGCGTGACGATGCGGCGGGGTGGCCGCCAAAGAGGCCGTAGGGCGCGTGTTCATGCCGGTCGGCACGGAGTTGCAGAACTGCGGTATCGGCCAGCAGCCGGTATTGTCGGACAAGGCCAAGACCGCCGCGATACTGCCCGGCACCGCCAGAATCCGCGCGCAACCCGTATTCCTCCATCAGCAGGGGATAGCGCGCCTCGATGGTTTCAATGGGCAGATTCGACATGTTCTGGCTTGGATTGGTTATGCCTTCTATCCCATCCTTGTCGGCCCTGCCGCCCCATGCGCCGTTGATCATGTCAACGAAAACAAAAGGTTTTCGGTCCGGCCCATGATAGCCGCCGATGGCGACGACCGTATTGCCGCCTTCTCCTGCAGCCATGAGTTTGGCCGGCGCAATCTGGGCCAGCGCACCCATCACCGTATCAACCACGCGGTATCCGGTCAGAGCGCGGGCGGCAACGGGTGCAGGCATCCGGGGGTTAAGGACTGATCCTTCGGGTGCTGTCACCGTGATGCAGCGATAGACCCCAGCATTGTTCGGCACGTCATGGTCCAGCGCGCAGCGGATGGTCAGATAGGTGGCCGATTTGGCAAAGCTGAGCGTCGAATTGATCGCCCCTTTCACTTGCGGCGCCGTGCCGGTGAAATCGACGAACAGGTGATCGCCCGCGACGGTGATCTTGCAGACTATGGGAATCGGCGCAGAGGAGAAACCATCGCCGTCGATATGGTCGGTGAAATGATAGTCGCCATCCGGCCAGGCGGCGATGGCTTTGCGAGTCAGCGTCTCGCCATAGTCGATCAGGCGGTCGAAATAGACTTCCAGTTCGTCGCCGTAGCGGTCGAACAGCCGCAGCAACTCGTGTTCGCCGATGTTGCAAGTGGCATATTGGGCATCAAGGTCTCCAAGCACCAAATCGGGCAGGCGAACGTTCTTTTCGATGATCTTCAAGAGGGTCCGATTGGGGATGCCGCGCTCATAGATCTTCATCGGGGCTATGCGGAGGCCTTCCTGGAAGATTTCCGTCGAGTCCGAGGCGTTCGAGCCGGGAACGCGGCCCCCCATATCACAATGATGGGCGATGACGACCGAAAACCCCAGCAGCCTGTCACCGGAAAAGATCGGTTTGAACATGAAGATGTCGGGCAGGTGCATGCCGCCGTCATAGGGGTCGTTGAGGACGATCACATCGCCGGGGAACAGGTCGCCGGCAAAGCGGTCGATGATGACCTCCATCGCATCAGGCACCGCGCCCAGATGGAGCGCCACCGTCTTGGCTTGCGACAGGATGCGACCCCGCGCATCACAAAGGGTCACGGAATAATCCAGCACGTCGCGGACGATGGGCGACCTTGCGGTGCGCATCACGGCATAGGCCATATCGTCCACGATCGTGTCCAGACCGGACTTGATTACAGCAAAGGTGATCGGGTCGGTGACGCTCATGGCGCAGGCTCCAGCGTGGCGATCAGGCAGCCGGTGGCGTTGGGGAAGATCAGTGCGCCGGGCGGGACGACAATGGTCGTGTCGGCGCCTTCGATGATCAGGGGGCCGGCTAGCTCGGAGGTGACGGCTTCGCGGAGGAAGACCGGGGTGGCGGTCGCGCTGTCGCGGCTGAAGAAGACCGGGCGTGAGGGGCTGGCAATACGCGACGTCAGGGGCGCAGGGCGCAGGGCGCGGAAATCGAGCGGTGCAGATGGCCGTGCATGGGCGTGGAGGCGGAGAGCCGAAGCTTCGACCGTGTCGGATGGGGCATAGCCATAGGTATCGCGGTACGCCGTGATGAATGCGGTGCGCAAGTTCGTGGCATCGAAATCGGCGAAGGGGATCGAAAGGGCGACGTCCTGGCCAACAAGGCGCAGGTCGATTTCGGTGCTGAACGTGATCGTCTCTGGCGCATAGCCTTGGGCCACAAGGGCGGCGATAGCGGCGCGGCGCATCTCCGCGATGCGCCCGTCAACTGGTTGCAACTGGTCCAACGGACCTGCCAGTGGACGGAGTTCGTGATGCTCCACGGCCCCAGCCAGCATCCCCATCGCGGTGAAAACGCCCGGCGAGGGCGGGAACACGACACGTGATATGCCCAGCGTCCGGGCGAGATCGCAGGCATGGACCGGCCCCGATCCGCCAAACGCCAGCAGCGTCAAATCGCGCGGATCAAGCCCACGTTCCACCGTCACGGCCCGGATGGCGCGGACCATGTTGGCATTGGCGACTTCGCGAATACCGTTAGCGGCGGCTTCGATAGAGAGACCGAGCGGAGTGGCCAAAGTGTGGGCGATGGCGTCGCGGGCTGCAGTTATGTCCAGGGTCAGCGTGCCATCGGCGAGTTGTGGAGGAAGAAAACCAAGAACGACATTCGCGTCTGTGACTGTAGGGTGCTGCCCACCAAGCCCATAGCAGACCGGTCCCGGCAGCGCCCCTGCTGACCTTGGGCCGACGGTCAGCAATCCCGCAGGGTCGGTCGCGGCGATGGAGCCTGCGCCATTTCCAACCTCGGCCACGTTCACGGTTGGCACACGCATCATATAGCCGCCCGCCTTGATGAAGCGGGACGGAACGGACATGCCGGCGCGGAACTCATATTCATGGGTGCGGCTCAGGATGCCGCGATGGATCAAGGCGGCAGAGGCGGTTGTGCCGCCCATGTCAAAGGCCACAAGGTCGGTTTCACCGATGGCGGCCCCAAGCCGTTCGGCACCGACAGCCCCCGAGGCGCGGCCAGAGGAGATGAAGAAAACCGGTTTTTCCTTGGCGACTGTCGCGGCGGACAGGCCGCCATTGGAATTGCCGATAAGCAGTGGCGCTGTGACGCCTTGCAACCGAAGCTTCTGTTCCAGCCGTTGCAGATATCCACGGATCGCCGGCAGGACATATGCGTTGACGGCGGTTGTTGACGTGCGTTCATACTCACCGGTTTCGGGCAGCACATCGACCGAGGCTGTCACGGCGATTTGCGGAAAAGCGGCGGCAAAGGCATCGGCGGCGGCGCGCTCGTTGACGGGGTTTTTGTAGGAGTTGATGAAACAGATGGCGACGGATTCAATGCCTTCTTCTGCAAAAAACGCCCCGGCCTCTAACACATCGGCCAAGGCGAGCGGCCTTGGCACGGTGCCATCGGCCAGCGTCCGTTCGTCAACTTCCAACCGGTAGCGTCGGGTGATCAGGGGTTCAGGCTTGTCCCATGTCAGGTCGAACATGCCCGGCGTCCGCAGTCGCCCGATTTCCAGCACGTCCCGAAAGCCCTTGGTGGTGATAAGGCCGCAGCGCGCGCCCAGCTTTTGCAAAAGCGTGTTCGATCCAACGGTGGTGCCGTGCAGCACCTCGGTCAGGGCCGCAGGCGTGATCCCGGCCGCGTGCAATACCTCTGTCATGCCGGTGATCACGGCATCTTCGGGCGCAGCCGGGGTCGAACTGACTTTCGCGACATGGGTCACGCCGTCACTGCGCAACAGGACGAGGTCGGTGAAGGTGCCGCCGATATCGACGCTGAGTCTTGCAGTCAGGGACATCAGTTATCTATCGACACTAAGAAGGCCACCATTCGCCCAATCCTGTGGTTCGACATCCTGAAAGACGATGTCGACGACCTCTGGCTTGCAATTCAGAATGCGCGCCGCCTCGCGCGTGACGACCACCGCAAATTCGCGCTTCTGGTCGAGGGTCCGACCTTTGAGAAGTTCCACCCTTATCATCGGCATTTGCGTCTCCTACAGCCATGCGTTGACATGCCAGGGCGCGAATTCATCGTCGCCATAGCCCAACTCTTCGCTTTTCGTTGGTTTTCCCGAAGCTGTGGCGATCATCTCTTGGAAAATGATCGCGCCCATGTCTTCGATCGACTGAGTGCCGTCCAGAATGGTGCCGCAGTTGATGTCCATATCCTCCTCCATCCGGGCGAACATGGCGGTATTGGTGGCTAGTTTGATCGACGGGGCAGGGCGGCAGCCGAAGCACGAGCCGCGCCCGGTGGTGAAGGCGATCAGGTTCGCCCCGCCGGCGACCTGGCCCGTTGCCGAAATCGGATCGAAGCCGGGCGAATCCATGAAGACGAGGCCGTGCTTGTCCACTTGGCGCGCATAGCCATAGACCTCGACCAGATTGGTCGTCCCCCCCTTGGCCACAGCACCCAGCGACTTTTCCAGGATCGTGGTCAGCCCACCGGCCTTGTTGCCCGGGGAGGGGTTGTTGTCGAACCCCTGTGGTTCGTTCTTGGTATAGTCCTCCCACCAGCCCAGCAGGCCGATCAGGCGCTGGCCAACCTCAGGGCTGACCGCGCGTTCGAGGAGAAGGTTTTCGGCGCCATAGATCTCGGGCGTTTCGGCAAGGATTGCGGTGCCACCATTGGCGACCAGCAGATCCACGGCAGCACCAAGAGCAGGGTTGGCCGAGATGCCGGAGAAGCTGTCGGACCCGCCGCATTGCAGGCCGACCATGATTTCGCTGACCGGAACCGGCACACGCCTGGCGGTGTTGGCGCGGTCAAGCATCGCCTCGACAATTTCGATCCCACGCGCGACGCTTGACCTTGTACCGCCGTTGTCCTGCATCACAAGCGTCTTGAGATCGTCGCCAAGCAGGAGGTTCTCTTCGTCCAGCAATTGGTCGATCTGGTTATCCTCGCAGCCAAGACCGACCAGCAATGTGCCGGAAAAGTTCGGGTGTTCGGCATATCCGGCAAGGGTGCGGCGCAGCATTGACATGGACTTCGACCCATCCGCGACACTGCAGCCCGATTTATGCGTCAGCGCCACGACGCCATCGACATTGGGATAGGCGGCCAGACGGGACGAATCGCGGAAATGGTCGGCGATCAGCCGGGCGACAAGAGCGGAGCAGTTTACCGAGGTCAAAACCCCCACATAGTTCCGCGTCGCCACCTTGCCGTTCGCGCGCAGGATGCCATCAAATGTCGGGCGCACAGCGAGGGGAGGCATCGTGGCGTTTGACAACCTTGTGCCCACGGTGCGTGCGGCCATCGAAGCCTCGAACCCCAGATTGTGCAGGTGGACATGGGCACCGGAAGCAATTGGTGTCTGTGCAATGCCGATGGGCTGACCAAGTCTGCGGATCACGTCGCCCGTGGCAAGTGCCCGAAGCGCGACCTTATGGCCAAAGGGTATGTCGGTTGTCGCGGTGCCGGGAAAAGGGGACAGCGCCGCGCCTTCACGAATGTCGCAAAGCGCGATGCCCACTTCATCACCCGGTTTCATTTGTAAAACGACGGTCGTGAAAGCCACTTGCGATCCCCCGGTGAGTGGAGACAATCACAGTTTTGAAAGATTGTCAGCAATCAGCACAAATATACACCTGACCAATGCTGCGCCGATTTCATGGTCAACTGGCGACGCAGGGATTCTCTTCGGCATGAGTCTCGAGCAGCTTCACCTCGGCTTCGTTATGGCTTTTGGCAAGGCTTTCGGCGCGGTCGCCATCCTTGGCGATGACGGCCTCGATCAGGGCGGAATGTTCGTCCACGAGTGCTGAATAGTCTTTGGGATAAAACCCGGAATGGACCATGTGAAACCGCACCTGCTGCATGATGTAGGCGTGCTGTTCGGCCAACCTCTCGTGATGGGCAAGCGCCACGATTTCCTGATGCAGGCGGAAATCCACGTCGGTCACATCTTCGAGCCGCTTGTCCTTTACTGCCTTGGTCAGTTCAGCCACCGTGGCGCGCAGGCGTTTTGCGTCGGCCGTAGTCGCGTTGCCCGATGCCAGACGCGCAGCCAGCCCTTCAAGGGCGGCGCGCAGAGTGTAAAGTTCCCACGCATCACGCGGCGTTGTTTCGGACACTTGCCAGCGGGTGAAGGCAACTTGCTGGACCAGTCCTTCGCGGGCGAGGACGGCCAAGGCCGCCCGCACCGTTCCACGGCTGACCTCCAGCTGTTCGGAAAGCTGGGTTTCCAACAGGCGCGCGCCAGCCCCCAACACGCCGGCAAGGATATGGTTGCGAATGAGATCAGCGGCTTGGCGATCAAGCAGGCGCTTTTCGCTTTTCAGGCTGGTGAGCTTGGTCATGGAACTGAAGAACTCGAATTATTGTTTTGCTGACAATATACGATCAACACCAGCGGATACAACGCATCGCGAACTTGAAGCATGTTTTCCACGCCGAAGCGGGTCGGGTTTTCTATCGAGAATTGAGCCGCCTGAAGATTATGGTTTTCGGGTCAGGCTGGGGTCAAGGCGTGTCTGGGCCCTGTCAAAGGAACCGGGCTTGAGCGGGCTGATGGGTCGGTCTTAGAGGTGGTTGGGGGAATCTGAACTACCGGGATAGGTGGGTTTTCCGTGCAACGGCAGCATGATGCTGCGAGCGAGGAGAGTGCCATGACAAGACGACCGCAGCGGAACTACAGTCCTTCTTTCAAGGCGTGAGGAGGATCAGAAAACGATGCGGTGGATCGTTTTCCCGATGATCGAGTCGTGGTGGCCGCAGTCAAGGGTGATAAGACGCAGATCGAGCTGGCCCAGGGTTTCGACGTTCATCTGTGACCGGCAGGTGATTGCGAGCAAACACCGAGAGGCGAACCAGATCAAGCAGTCTCGCGCATGTACACATGCGTTGCCGTGCTGTGGGGCGATGGACATCACTTGCATTCCCATGGCCCGTGGCTTCGTCCATCTCGCTGCCGTGGTGGGGTGGTTCACCCGCCGGGTGCTGGCCGCCCGGGAGATCAAGATCAGCATGGATGGAAAAAGGGCCTGGCGCGACAACGTCTTCGTCGAAAGGCTCTGGCGGACCATAAAATACGAGGAAGTCTGTCTGTGGGTCTTCGTAGCGGACGGAAGCGTCATTTCGTAGCAACGCGGCTATATCCGGGGTTTTTCGCCGATGAAAACCAGCCGCGCGGCGGCACTTGCAACGCGCGGTTTCAGATCTGTTCTGGCCGAGGTCGCGGGCGTCCGGGAAATCGGGACAGGTTCGGGCGGCTCTGACAGAGAAAACCGGCTTGAGTGGGACAGGATGGCTATCTGGCCTCGTCCAATGACAAGACACGGCCCCTTCCACTGTTGCGGTGCGTCAGCTTCTGGACAAGAACCTCGGTGTGATACTGTCGCGCGCCAGGAGCGGCTGAAGGGCAGTGGACATGCCTTTCGGGCCGATCACGGCGGGAAATATCGCCCGCCCAACGGCCGGCAAATCAGGCGCACCTTGTCAG
>JBATAV010000297.1:0-2345 GCA_049662025.1 Paracoccaceae bacterium
GGGCATCGCGCATGGGCCAGGTGCGCTGGAGGCGGCGGCGCAGGTGGTGGCGGCGGGGGCCTGAGTCCTTAGGGCGCGCGGTACGCCAGCCGCCGTTCGCGCACCGAGATATAGATCGCCGAGCCGATCAGGATGGCCACGCCCAGCAGGGTCCAGCGGTCGGGCAGATCGTTGAAGAACCACCAGCCGACCAGGGTGGCCATGATGATCTCGGTAAAGGCCAGCGGCGCCAGCAGCGAGGCTTCGGCCTGTTCATAGGCCCTGGTGATCAGGATATGGCCCGAGGTGGCGATGACGCCAAGCCCGGCCAGCATCAGCCATTGCCGCGCCTCGGGCATCTGCCAGACGAAGGGCAGGGCCAGCGTCATCAGGGCGGCCCCGATGGCATTGGTCTGGTAGGTCAGCACATTGGCATCTGCCTTGCCGGCCATGGCGCGGGTCATCACGAAATAGCTGCCAAGGCAGGTGCCGGCCAGCAGGGCGAAGACCGTGCCGGGGTTCACCTCGACCATGCCGGGGCGGATGATGATCATCGTGCCGACAAAGCCCACCGCCACGGCAGCCCAGCGGCGCGGTCCGACCTTTTCGCCCAGGACCAGCGCGGAAAGCGCGGTGACGATCAGCGGGTTGACGAAGAAGATCGCCAGCGTATCGGCGATGGGCAGGTATTTCAGTGCGGTGAAGAAAAACCAGGTGGCCGAGAACAGCAGCACCGCGCGGGCCAGGTGGTGCCGGGGCTGGCGTGGCCACAGCGCGCGCTTTCCTTCGGCGGCCAGCGCGAAGGGCAGGGTCATCGCGGCGCCAAACAGCGCCCGTGCCCAGACCACGACCAGAATCGGCAGCCCCTCGCGCCCCAGGAACTTGGCCAAGACGTCGATGAAGGGCAGGATGGCCATGGCCAGCAGCATCAGGCCGATGCCGAGAAGGGGGCGGGGGGCGTTCATCCGGGCAGGCTAGGGGGGGCGTCGCGGTGCTTCGCGTCTGAAAGCGACGGCGTGGCGGCCGGATGGGCCGACGCCGCTCAGTTCGCGGGGTGTCTGGCCAGCCAGTCGGTCATCCAGGCGATTTCCGATTCCTGTGCGGCGATGATGCCTTCGGCCAGTTTGCGGACCTCGGGGTCGGTGCCATGTTCCAGCACGATCTTCGCCATTTCGACCGCGCCCTGATGGTGCGGGATCATTCCGGCGATGAAATCGACGTCCGGGTTGCCGGTATAGGAGATGGTCATCGCCTGATGCATCTGCATCATCGCGTCCATGTAGGCCAGCGTGGCGGGGGTTTCCATGCCGGTCATCGGCATGGTGGAGTGGTCCATCTCGCCCTCGGCCAGCAGGGGCAGGGCGGCAAGGCCGAAAGCGGCGGCGACGGCGAGGGTCAGGGTGCGGGTGCGGGGGGTCAATTTGGTCTCCTTTTGGGTTCGGGCACCCGGATCGCAGCTTCCCGCCGCTGGAAGGCAAGTCACATGCCGGTGAGATCGCCGCTTTTCCGGGCTTGGTGCGGGAATGTAGGCGGAATGTGCGGATGTCGTGGCTTCACTTTGGCGGCGGGCACGCTATCGTGGGCGCATAATGACCCAATTGCCGGACCCTGCCCGATGTCCTGCCTGACCTGCCGTCGCCCCGTCGTCGGCATCATCGGCAATTCGTATGAGTTGCATGACCGCTACCCGGTGCATGCCGGGGGCACGATGAATTCCGAGGCGGTGGCCGATGTGGCGGGCTGCCTGCCGCTGATCATCCCCTCCGACCCGCGGCTGGTCTCGGTCGAGGAGTTGCTGGAGCTGTGCGACGGCTTTCTGCTGACCGGCGGGCGGCCGAATGTGCATCCTTCGGAATATGGCGCGGCAGAGACCCCGGCGCATGGCGACTTTGACCGCTGCCGCGATGCGGTGACGCTGCCGCTGGTGCGGGCCTGCGTCGACCGCGGCCAGCCGTTCTTTGGCATCTGCCGGGGGTTTCAGGAGGTGAACGTGGCGATGGGTGGCACGCTGCACCCCGAGATCCGCGATCTGCCGGGGCGGATGAACCACCGGATGCCGCCCGATGGCACGCTGGAGGAAAGCTTTGCGCTGCGCCACCCGGTGCATTTCACGCCCGGCGGGGTGTTTCACCGGCTGCTGGGTGCGGAGGAGGTGATGACCAACACCCTGCACGGCCAGGGGGTTGACCGGGCAGGGGCGCGGATCGTGATCGACGGGCGCGCGACGGATGGCACGCCCGAGGCGCTCTATGTGCAGGATGCGCCGGGATTCACCCTGTCGGTGCAGTGGCACCCGGAATGGCGGGCGGGCGAGGACCCGGTGTCGCGGCCGCTGTTCCAGGCCTTTGGCCGGGCCTGTGCGGACT
>JBATAV010000298.1:0-7092 GCA_049662025.1 Paracoccaceae bacterium
TGAGGTCCGCCGTCGTCGCAAAGCACTGCCACATCTGGCCTGTCTGTTGGCTCTGCGAGGTTCTGGAGGCGGCGCGCTTGGGTTTCCATCCGTGGCCCTACTGACCCGGCAGCGACCGGCGACCCGACCCATGGCGTTCGATGCGCCGGACCGGAAACATCTGGGGCAACGCGGCGATGGAGCACTCCTTTCCATCGTCGAAGTCCGAACGCAAGCCCGCAAGGCTCCGCATCCGCGACGAAGCCTTCGAATATGGTGAGCGGCGCTACAACCCGCGTCGGCGATATTCCAAGTTAGGATGCCTTGGCACGATGGAATTCGAGGCTGGTGTCATGCCAACATGACCTGCTGCCCACGAAAGCGGCAGCAAGCCATATCCCGTTCTCTTACGCGGCGCATGCCCGCAGTATCGTATGGGCCAGCAACTCGGCCGCGCGGGTCGGACGGTCGCGCGAATAAACGATCTGGAACATGTCATCGAACGTCACGCGGTCTATGGCGAGCATGCGCAGCCGGCCGTCTTTGACCGCGTCTGAGGCATAGTGGTCTGGTAGAAAACCGATATAGGCGCCCGACAACAGCAAGATCAGCGTGCCTTCCATATGTGCGGTCGTGGCCCTCCAACTGAAGTCTATGCCGCAGATCGGCGCCAGTGGCATGTATGAGCGCCCGGCAAAAGCCTGACGCGCCAAAACCTGATCCGACAGGTCGGATTCCGGGGTGTCGAACAGCGGATGCCCCTGCCCGCAATACAGGTTCTGGCGCTCGGGAAAGACATCGATCCCCCGCATCTGCGCCAGGAGTTTTTGCTTTGGCATAAGGACAATCTGGAACCGGCCGTTCAAAATGCTTTGGGAAAGAAACTGCGGCGCCGTAATGTCGATCTGCAGTTCAACCCCCGGCGCCAAGCGGGAAAACTCGGCCACTGCATCCTTGAGGTTCAGCTTGGTGTTGGAGGCGATGGCGTCAACTGTCCCGAATGTCAGTTGGCCCGTCAGGTCGCCCTGCGCATCGCTGACAGCGCCCCTGAACCGCTCGATCGAGCCAAAAAGATCCAGCATCGCCGAATGAACCTGACGCCCTTCTTCGGTCAGAAAGAACCCGCCGCGCCCGCGTTCGCACAGCCGGACGCCAAGCCGTTCTTCCAGATGCCGCATATGGGCCGAAATGGTGGCTTGGGTCATACCCAGGCTAGCCTGCGCCGCCGAGAACCCATTCGCGCGGACGATTTCGGCAAACACCTGTAGCAAACGCAGTTCTACATCGCCAAGCACATTGCGCCGGAGTGCGATGGAAGGGGCACCAATTTTTTGCATACATAGATAGATACACAAGCAAGCATAGAAACATAGGTATTCTTTGAATCGTTGCTCTGTGGCCTGCTTCTTGCGTGAAATCGTCGCAGGACCGGAAAATGACGGATAATACCTATGACAGCGGGCGTCTGAACCTGCCCTTCGTCGGGATATGCACCTTTGGGAAAAGCCCTTATCAGCCCGATTGGGACCCGATCGACGCTGACGTGGCGATCCTTGGTGCACCCTTCGATTTTGGAACCCAGTGGCGAGCCGGCGCTCGGTTCGGGCCACGCGGCATCCGCGAAGCCTCAACGCTGTTTTCGTTCGGGCATGGCGGCGCCTATGACCATGAAGACGATGTAACCTATCTGCCTGCCGAAAAGGTGCGCATGGTGGATCTGGGCGACGCGGACATCGTTCACACCGACACCGAACGGTCGCATGCCAATATCGAGTTTGGTGTGCGCAAGATTCTGGCAGCCGGGGCGCTACCTGTCGTGCTGGGCGGCGATCATTCGGTCAACATCCCTTGCGTCAATGCCTTTGCCGACGATTGCGCTGCAAAGGGTCCGATCCATATTGTCCAGATCGACGCGCATCTGGATTTTGTCGATGTGCGCCATGGGGTTCGCTATGGCCACGGCAACCCGATGCGGCGGGCGGCGGAAAAGCCCTATGTGACCGGGCTGTCGCAACTGGGCATCCGGAACGTCTCGTCCACCTCCAAGGACGGATACGCGGCGGCGCGTGCGATGGGGTCTGACATCCTGTCGGTGCGCCAGATCCGCAAACTGGGCGTCGAGGCGGTGCTGGCGCGCATTCCGGCGGGCGCGCGCTACTACGTCTCCATCGACATCGACGGCTTTGATCCGTCGATCGCACCCGGCACCGGCACGCCGTCACACGGCGGGTTCATCTATTACGAAGTGCTGGAGATCCTGGCCGGACTGGCAAAGCGCGGGCCGATTGTCGGGATCGATCTGGTCGAGGTTGCCCCCGACTACGACCATACCGGCAGCACGGCGATCCTTGCGGCGCAGATTCTGATGAACCTGATCGGTCGCGTGATGCACGCCCGCGGGGAGTGACGCATGGGCCGTATCTCCTATGACTTCAGCGGGGAAACCGTTCTGGTCACTGGCGCCAGCCGCGGTATCGGCTTTGCCGTGGCGCGCGGCTTTGCGCTTGCCGGGGCCGATGTCATCCTCCTGTCCAGCGGCGCTGGCATCGTTGTCGCTGCTGAATGCCTAACGGCGGAAACCGGGCGGCCTTGCCGGGCGCTGGAATGTGACATCACCGACTCTGCGGCGGTAAAGGCGGCACTGGGCGGGATCACGCAGATAGATGTGTTGGTCAACAATGCCGGGCTGGAGCGGATCACGCCGCTGCAGGACCCCGACGACACGGTCGAGGAAACCTTTCGCCGCATCACCGACATCAATACCAACGGCACCTTTCTGGTCACCCGACACGCCGCGCCAAAGATGGCGGCGGACGGGCGGATCATCCTGACCGCCTCGATCTGGAGCCGTGTGGCGGTGCCGGAATTCTCAGCCTATGTCGCCTCGAAACACGCCAATCTGGGGTTCATGCGGGCGATGGCCAAGGAACTGGGGCCACGGGGCATCCGGGTGAATGCCGTCTGTCCCGGCTGGGTCCGCACCGAAGCCGCGATGCTGTCGCTGACCCAAATGTCGCAGCGCACCGGGAGCAGCGAGGCCGATCTCTTGGCCGAGATCGTTGGCGCACAGGTACTGCCGGGATTGCTGGAGCCGGACGACATGGCAGCCCTCTATCTGTATCTCGCCTCTGACGGGGCACGCGATATTACCGGACAGGCGATGATGCTGGACCGCGGCGAGGTGATGGCATGAGCCGGGTGCTTATCACCGGCGCCAACCGTGGTATCGGGGCCGCCTGTGCGCTGGCCTTTGCGGGCATTGGCGCGCGGTTGGCCTTGGCCGATCTTGCCGCACCAGAAACGACCGCCACACAAGCGCGCGATGCCGGGGCGGCCGAGGTTATGGATCTGGCCTGCGATGTGGCGGATGCCGACGCAGTGTCGGCAATGGCCGACCGCGTCGAACAGGCCTACGGCGGCCTGGATGTGCTGGTCCATTGCGCAGGCATCATCCACGAAGCACCCCTGCTCGACACCCCAATCGCCGATTTCGACCGGGTGATTGCCGTCAACCTGCGAGGTAGTTTTCTGGTCGGGCAGGCCGCCATCCGCATGATGTCGGGCACGGCTGCGGCCCCGTCGCGGGTGATCCTGATCGCCTCTGACATGGCCTATTGCGGGCGCGAGACGTTCTCGCCCTATGTGGCATCGAAACATGGTGTGCTGGGCTTGATGCGATCATGGGCAAAGGAATTCGCGCCGCGCATTCTGGTCAACGCGCTTTGTCCCGGCCCGATAGATACCGAAATGCTTGGGGCCGCACACATGAGCGCGGAATGGCGCGAAAAGGAATTGGCAATTCCGCTGGCGCGCTTTGGCCAGCCCGAAGAAGTCGCCCGGCTGGCGCTGTTTCTGGCCGGAGAAGGCGGCGCCTATGTCACCGGTCAGGGCCTTGGCATAAACGGCGGGAGTGTGATGCCATGATCCGCAACCCTATCCCCTGGCCAAACGGCGCGCGCTGCGCTGCCTGCGTGACCTTTGATATGGATGCCGACTCTCTGGTGCATATCGGCCACCCGACCGACAGCCACAGCCGCGTCTCGGCGATCTCGATGCTGCAATACGGGCCGAAGGTGGCCATTCCGCGCATTCTAGACAGCTATGCCAGCCTGGGCATCAAGCAGACGTTTTTCATCCCCGCATGGTGCATCGAAACCTATCCCGCAGCAGTTGAGGCGATCCTGAAGGGCGGACATGAGACCGCCCACCACGGCTTTTTGCACGAACATCCGCGCGAGCTGCCGGACGCAGATGAGGCACACTGGCTGGATCGTGGCATCGAGGTGATCGTCAAGGCGACCGGTCAGCGCCCGCGCGGCTGGCGCGCGCCGCTTTACAACTTCTCGCATCGCTCGGCGGATCTGTTGGCCGCGCGCGGCTTTGTCTATGACGCCTCGCTGATGGGCGACGACCAACCCTACCTTCTGGACTGCGCAGCCGGGCGGCTGGTTGAGTTGCCGTCGCATTGGGGTCTGGATGACTGGCCGCAATATGTGCAGTCGATGGATCTGGATTACATGATGCCGATCCGCGCCCCCGAACAGGGGCTGGCAGCGTTTGCCCAGGAATTCGAGGCGACCCATGCCCACGGCGGGCTCTGGGTGCCGGTCGTGCATCCTTTCGCCACCGGGCGGCTGGCGCGCTGGCATGTCTGGCACCGGTTTCTGGAAGGGCTTCGGCTGCGCGGCGACGTCTGGTTCGCGCCGATGGAAGAGATCGCCGCTCATGTGCAGGCGGTGGTGGAAAAGGGGCAATGGCAGCCGCGCATAGACCGCCTGCCCTACTACAACGAACCGGTAAGGGTGACGTGAAGACGGCTCGAACCAACGGGCGACATAAAGGGAGGATGGATATGAACAACACGGATAAAGCCTGGCAGGACGAGATCGGCCGCCGCGCGCGGGCCTACGATGACATCGAGGCAAAGGGCGCGTGGCAAGGCCGGTTGGCGGCGACTGACTATCTGGGGCTTTTGGTCCTGGTCGCCGGTCTGGTCGTGGGCTTCTGGATTTGGGGGGCGTCATGAACAGTTCGGATAGCGACTTTCGGGCCGCCGCCGAGCGTGGCGATGCCCCACTCTTGCCCACTGAACGCCTTTGGGGGTTCTGGGAATTCACTTATGCAAACTCGGCGCTGGCGATTGCCACCTGGGCGTTTCTGATCGGCGGGGCCGTCGGGCTGTTCGTCGGCCCCAAGGAGGGTATTGCCGCCATCGTCATCGGTAACATCATCGGCGTGGTCCTGACCGCGCTGGCGACCTGCGTTCCGGCAGGCAAATATGGCATCGAGCAGTTTGTCATGCTGCGCAGCCAGTTTGGCACCAACGGCAGCCGTCTGGTGTATTTTCTGGCGGTGATCTTCCTGACGATGGGCTGGCTTGCGGTGCTGGCGATGATGTTCGGCCGCTCCATTGACGGCATGACCGCTATGGTAAGCGGCGGCGAGGCCTCACCCACCGGCATCAAGATGGTGATTGCCGCGCTGGGGGCGATCTGCCTGACCTGGTTCATCGTGGCCCGCGGGCCGACCTCGATCAAGGTGTTCAACATGATCGTGTCGCCGGCACTGGTGGTGCTGATGGTGGTCATGCTCGTCCTGATCCTCAGTCAGCACGCGCTTGGCGATCTGCTGGCCCTGCCGGCAATCGACCCGCCGTTCAAGGACAAGCACCTGAATTTCATCATTGCGATCGAGGTCAACATGGCTGCCGGGTTTTCCTGGTGGCCCTACATCGGCAACCTGGCCCGGCTGACAAAGAACGAACGGACGGCCTTCTGGCCGAATATCGTCGGCATCTTCGGTGCGGCTGTTCTGGGTGAGATCGTGGGACTTTTCGGCGCGGTCGCGCTGGCCAATAGCGATCCGACGATCTGGATGACCCAGGTCGGCGGCGTCGGCATCGGCGTGATCGCGCTTGGCTTCGTGGCCTTTGCCAACATCACGTCAATGGCGAACATCCTCTACACCTCGATCGTCGGGTTGCGACAGGTCGGAACCGAAGGCATCCGCCAAATCAGGTGGGAGATCCTCCTGGCCCTGTTCTGCGTGATCCCTGTGCTTTTGGTGCTGTTTTACCCAGGCATGTATGATGGCTTTTTCATCTTCCTGGTCTGGACGTCAGCGCTGAACAGCGCGCTGGCGGGAATCGGGATCGCCGACTACTTCTTCCTGCGCCGCCAAAGGCTTGATCTGGCGGCCTTGCATGGCCCGCAGGCAAATGTCACCTATCGCTTTGTCGGAGGGTTCAATCCGATTGGCCTTTTCGCGCTGGCGGTCGGCTTCCTCGTCTATATCTGGGTGTTCAACCCCCAGACGCTGGCAAACGCGGCGGCGTTCAAATATCTCACCGCATCGATCCCGTCCTGCTTCGCGGCGGGGCTGGTCCACCTCGTTCTGACCAAGTTCGTCGGCGTCGCCAACGGCTGGGGTGCTTATCCTAAGCGGTAAAGCAGGCTCGATCCTGGTGATGGGGGGCGATGCCGCTCTCCATCACCAATCCGGATTTCGCATCACAACTGACCAGACAGGAGCGCACGATGCAGGACACATTCGATTATATCGTCATCGGTGCAGGGTCCGCCGGCTGCGTACTTGCCAACCGGCTGAGTGAAGACCCGACCGTCTCAGTGTTGGTGCTAGAGTTTGGCGGCAGCGACAAAAGCATCTTCATCCAGATGCCGACGGCCTTGTCGATCCCGATGAACGGAACGAAATACAACTGGCGCTATGAGACCCTGCCAGAACCGGGACTGGACGGCCGTCGTGTTCATTGCCCACGCGGCAAGGTGCTGGGCGGATCGTCGTCGATCAACGGGCTGGTCTATATGCGCGGCCATCCGCGTGATTTCGATGAATGGGAAGCGCTTGGCGCGCGCGGTTGGGGGTATGCAAACTGCCTGCCCTATTTTCAAAAGGCCGAAAGCTGGACCGATGGCGGCGATACCTATCGCGGCGGCACTGGCCCGCTGGCCACCAATGCAGGCAATCGGATGAAGAACCCGCTCTATGGGGCCTTTGTCGAGGCCGGTCATCAGGCCGGATACATCAAGACCGAAGACCCGAACGGCTATATGCAAGAGGGTTTCGGCGCGATGCATATGACGGTCAAGAACG
>JBATAV010000299.1:0-9243 GCA_049662025.1 Paracoccaceae bacterium
TCTCCAACCCGCGACCGCTGCACCCGAGGTAAACCGTGACCCGCTGGCTGACCCATCTGCTGTTGATTTCCACGCGGAAATGAGCCGGGTTAGCGGATGGTCTCCACTGAGATTTGAGCCAGATGAACCTTTCCCCCAGCGCTTTGCGCATCGGGGGGCAACGGAGGGATCCACATGGGATTTTGAACATCATCAGCCACATGTCCTTGCGGGAGACTGTCGATCTGCGAGATCGGGCGGTGAACCGGGCTACCGCGCAATACCATCGCGAAGTATCTGAATGCGGGCACAGTGGAGCCCACATTCACGACGCCGGACCGCGTGAGCAAACTTGATCCGCTTGCCGAGAAGCTTTCCGGCTGGGTGAAGACGGAGGCGGGCAAGTCGCGCAAGGAGCGGCGGACGGTGAATGAATAACCCTATTGGGTTAAACGGAGGGGGTCGCCGTTTGGCGGATTGCCCTCTGGCATTGACCTGTCGCTCGTTCCTGATGGATTCCAAGAGTCATTCCGCGGCGACCGGCGCGTCGTACCAGCCGAGGCTGCCGCCTGGCAGCCAGCGGGTCTTCTGCTTGGGTTCCAGGAAGCTCTCCAGCCCCCAACGGCCCAGTTCGCGACCCATGCCGCTTTTCTTTACCCCGCCCCAGGGGGCCTGGATCACCACCATGTTGTTGCAGTTCTGCCAGGTGATGCCGGCATCCAGCGCATCGGCCACGCGCTCGGCCCGGTCGCGGTCCTCACTCAGGACGGTGGCGGCCAGGCCGTAGGGCGTGTCATTGGCCAGCCGGATCGCCTCGGCCTCGTCGGTAAACCGCATCACGCTGAGGACCGGGCCAAAAATCTCTTCGGTCCAGATCGTCATCTGCGGAGTCACGTCGGCAAAGATCGTGGGGGCGATGAAATAGCCCTTGTCCTGCCCCGCCGGGCGGGTGCCGCCGGTCAGAAGCGTCGCGCCCGCTTTTTTCCCGGCGGCGATATAGGACATGACCTTGTCATATTGCACCTGGCTGACAAGCGGCCCCATCTTGACGCCTTCGGCGGCACCGCTGCCGATGCGGATTCCCTGTGCGACCCCGACCAGCCGTTTCAGGAACCGGTCGGCAATCGCCTCATGGATCAAAAGCCGCGAAGTCGCCGTACAGACCTGGCCCTGGTTGACGAAGGCGCCGAAGGTCACCCATTCGACCGCGGGGTCGATATCGACATCGTCGAACACGATCACCGGGTTCTTGCCGCCCAGCTCCAGGCTGACGCGCTTCAGATCCTCGGCCGCGGCGCGCATGATGTGCTTGCCAGTTGCGGTGCTGCCGGTGAAGGAAATCTTGTCGACGCCGGGGTGGCGCACCAGCGCCTCGCCTGCCTCGGCCCCGGTGCCGGTAACGACGTTCAGAACGCCCGCGGGCAGGCCCGCGCTGGCGATGATTCCCGCCAGTTCCAGCGCGCTGAGCGAGGTGGATTCCGACGGCTTCACCACCGCGCAACAGCCCGCCGCAATGGCGGGGGCCACCTTCCAGGTGAATTGTTCCAGCGGGAAGTTCCAGGGCGTGATCATACCGACGACGCCGATGGGGCGATATGCGACAGTGGACCGGATCGCATCGCCAGGCAGGTCCAGCGCCTCTTCGCCGCGGGCGTCCAACCCTTCGGCAAGCCCGGCATACATCTCGTAGATCTGCGCGATGGTATCGACGTCGACAAAGGATTCAGGCAGCGGCTTGCCGTTGTCGCGCGTCTCGAGCGCCGCAAGCCGATCACGGTTCGCTGTGATCCCTGCAGAGATCGCCCGCAGGACTTTCGCTCGCTCCGCGCCGGTCGTTCTTTTCCACCCGCCGTCAAAAGCCTTGCGGGCCGCGGTCACGGCAGCATCGATCTCTACCGGCCCGCCTGCAGGCACGCTGTCGAAAATCTCTGCGGTCGCCGGGTCGATACAGTCGATCCGCTTGCCGGATTGCCCGGCAACCCAAGCATTGCCAATGAAATGGCCGCGCTCCATCACCCACTCCCGCCGTTTCTTGATCCCAGGACAGTAGTGGTTGGGACCCGAACCGAAACATACCGATACTTTAGGTAATGAATGGATTCTGACTATTCAGTCAGGCTGTCTGTGCTGAGCCCGGCCCGGACGATGCCTTACCGGCAGCCGATTGCGCCTCGCGCCGGTCGGACCATTTCGCCTGCTGCCCCACGACACCAAGGCTGTCGGGGGGCTTCTGGCATGACGACTCAGCGACGGTCGGGGTTCAGAGATAGAGTTGCCGCACAGTGTCGTCGCGCAACAGCTCATGGCTGGTCCCGCTGGCTGCAATCTGGCCTCGGATCAACAGATAGCCGCGATCCGCCATGGCCAATGCGGTTTCGACATTCTGTTCGATCAGCAGTACCGTGGTGCCGCGTTGGTGGATCGCGGCGACGATGGCGAAGTACTCGTCGATCAGTTTCGGCGACAGTCCGAGCGAAGGCTCGTCCATCACAACGAGGGCGGGATCGCCGATCAGCGCCCGGGCCAGCGCCACCATCGCCTGTTCCCCCCCCGACATGGTCCCCGCGCCCTGGCGCAGCCGCTCTCGGATTCGCGGAAACAGCACGGCCATCGCCTCAAGCCGGTCGTCAAACGGCGTGCCGCAGGCCGAGGCGTCGAAGGACAGCCTGAGATTCTCGCGCACCGTGAGCGTGGGAAACAGCCGTCGTCCCTCAGGCACGAAGCCGACCCCCAGTGCGCCTAGACGCTCGGTTCCCGTCACGGCCACATCGCGGCCCATGATCCGCACCTTGCCTGAGTCAAGCTTCAGCAACCCGCAGATGGCGTTGAAGGTGGTGCTCTTGCCGGCGCCGTTGGGGCCGAGCAGGCAAACCAGTTCACCCTTTGCGACGGTCAGCGACACGTCGCGCAGCATCGGCACCGGCCCGTAGCTGGTAGAAACTGAGGAAAGTTCAAGCATGAGTGGCCTTCTGTCCCAAATAGGCCTCCTGGACGCGCGGCAGCAGGCGCACCTCACTGAAATGGCCCTCGGCGATCTTCTCGCCGTAATCAATGACCATCACCCGTTCGGGCAGCGCCGCGACAAGGCGCATGTCATGCTCGATGATGATGAAGGACAGGCCCGGACGTTCGGCCATCACCGTATGGATATCCTTGATCAAGGCATCAGTATCGCGCTCGTCCATGCCAGAGGATGGCTCGTCGAGCAGGATCACCTTGGGTTCGGAGGCAAGTGCGCGGGCGATCTCCAGCCGCCGACGGTCGGCCTGCGGCAGCGTGCCGGCCAGCGTGTGGCGCCGCTCATACAGTTCCGCCGACACCAGACGGATCAGCGCGCCGGCACGTTCGGCCGCCGCGTCAAGTTCGGCCCGCGCCAGGCGCGGGCGCAGCAGCGCGTCGAAAACACTGGTCTTGGTTCGGGTGTGCATTCCGATGACCACATTGTCGACAAGCGTCAGGTCGTTGAACAGGCGGCTTGACTGGAAGGTTCTGGCTATCCCGGCCGCCGCGATCCGGTGCGCTGGTCGGCCGGTGATATCATTCCCGTTCAGATGCACCGTGCCCGTACTAGGCCGGTAGATACCCGAGATCATGTTGAAGAGCGTGGACTTCCCAGCCCCGTTCGGACCGATGATGCACAGGACCTCGCCCTCGGCGATGCTGAGGTCGACGCCGTTCACGGCGACCAGCCCGCCGAAACGGATCGACAGCTTGCGGGCTTCCAGCAGCGGCGTGATCATCCCCGGCCTCCGTAGCTGCGCGGGCGCTGCGGGAACAGCCCCTGCGGGCGCAGGATCAGGAACAGGATGACGATCACACTGACGAAGAGCAGTCGGTAGTCGGCGAAGATGCGCAGCTTCTCGGGCAGCATCGTCAGCAGGAACGCCCCGAGGATCACGCCCAGCGTGTTGTCCATGCCGCCCACGATCACCATCGTCATGATCGTCACCGACACCAGGAAGGTGAAGTTGTCGGGCGAGATGTAGCTGACATAGGAGGCATAGACCGATCCCGCGAAGGCGGCGAGGAAGGCGTCGACCGCAAAGGCGAGAATCTTGTACCAGACGACGTTGATGCCCTGACAGCGTGCCGCCAGTTCGTCACCGCGCAGCGCGTTCCAGGCCAACCCGATGCGGCTGTCATGCAGCCGGCGCGCGCTGATGATGGCCAAGGCAACCAGCGCGGCCGAAAGGTAGTAGAAGTTGGCCTGGCTCGGCAGCCGTCGGCCGAACAGTTCGATCGGATCGGCGAAGGAATGACCGAACAGGACGGGCGCCGGCACCCCTACCAGCCCGTTTGGCCCGCCGGTCCAGCTGAAATTGTTGAGAAGCTGGTGAATGACGATGGCGAAGGCAATGGTGACCAGCGCCAGATAGGTCTCGCGCGTGCGCATCGACGGAAAGCCAAGCGCGAAGCCGAAGAAGGTCGCCACCAGCGCGGCAACAGGAAGCGTCAGCCAGAACGATACGCCGAAATTGATCGCCAGCAGCGCCGAGGTGTAGGCGCCGATCCCGTACGAGGCGCCGGTGGCGAAATTCGGGATGTTGGCGCTGCCGAGCTGGAAGTTGAGCGCCAATGCCAAAACCGAGTAGAGTTGGGCAATGATGAGCAGATGCAGCGCGTAGCTGCTGCCCTGCATCAGGAAGGGATAGACCAGCACGATTGCCGCGCCGAGGATCGTTGCCGTCCTGCGCGCGGCGCGAAAGGCCGCGACGATCCGCTCTTCGATGGCGGGGCGGAACTGGAGCAAGGCAAAGCCGGCCCCCATCAGGCCAAGCAGCGCCACGATGATGCGAGGATCGTCGGCCAGCAGGAACACGCCCAGAACGACAGCCCCGCCAAGCTCGACCGCGGCAACGATCAACAGGTCCGCGACCGGTGCGCGACCGGACGATGCCGGGATGACCGGGGGTTGGTGCATCATCTCAGACCTTTACCATGATCGGCTTGCCGAGAATGCCCGAGGGCTTCAACACCAGCACCAGGATGACCAGAAGGAACGAGAACACCAGCCGGTAGGATGCACCATCGGCCATCGTCGCCTGGACCAACGTATCGATCCCGGCAATGAGCAGGCTGCCGAGGATCGCGCCCTGCATGCTGCCGAGCCCGCCGATGACGGCCGCCGAAAAGCCGATCAGCCCAAGCTGGACACCGAAATCGAAGCGGACCACCCCGGCGTAGCTGGCGAAGAAGATGCCGCCGACCGCGCCCACTGCCGAAGCGATGAAAAACGTGACGGCGAAGATGCGGTCGGGCCGGATTGCCATCAGCCGGGCGATGTTGCGGTCCTCGGCGACCGCGCGGATGCGCACGCCAAGCCGCGTGTGCCCAATCACCACGAACAGCACCACCACCATGAGCACTGAGACGCCGATGACGAAAAGGTTGAAGAGTGGCACCGACAGATCGCCGAAGGTCATGCTGCTCTCGATCAGCCTGGGGAAGGGCTTGGGGTTGCTGCCCTGCGGGTAGAACGTGCGGATGAGCTCGCGCACGACGGTTCCCAGCGCGACAGTCGCGACCAGCGCCATCATCGCCGGCGCATTGCGGAACCGGCGGATCACCAGCCAGTCGAGCAAGACGCCCAGCAACCCGACGGCTGCGATCGCCACCGCACAGGCCAGCACCAGCGCGCCGATGCTACCGGCGGGCAGCACGGTCGAGATCAGCGCCTGAACCGTCGCCAGAACCACGAACGGCGCCACGATCGACACATCGCCATGCGAGAAATGGATGACATCGAGCACCCCGAAAAGCAGGCTGAAGCCAAGGGCTACCAGCGTGTAGATGCTGCCCAGCACCAGCCAGTTCATCAGATGTTGCGCCAATTGCGCGTCCATGGACGGCCTCCCTGCCTGTCGGGTTGCTGAGGTCACGCCCGGCACAGACCGCAAACCCACCCCACGTTTCCGGGCGGGGTGGTTGCAGTGCCATGCCGGGCGGGCACAAACCGGCTTACATGCCTTTGGTTACCCACTGGCCGCCCTTGACGACCTTGATCTCGATTTCCACCGGAATCTGCGTCTGTCCGTTCTCGTCGAATGTGGTGGTTCCCAGAACCCCATCGTAGGAAATCGCGCGGATCGCCGCAGCCAGAGCCACCTTGTCGTCGATCCCGACATCCTTGATCGCGGCAAGCAGGATACCCGTCGCGTCATAGGCATATTTCGTGTAGGGACTTTCGGGATCTGCAAAGCCATGCGCCGCGTAGTCTGCGTCCATCTGGACGAGCTTCGGGTTCGACTGTGCCGCCGGATAGCTGACCATCGTGCCCTCGGCCGCGTCGCCGGCAAGCGCGATGAACTCGGGGTCATAGAAGCCCGATATTCCGATCATTGGAATGTCCAGACCCAGTTCCTTCTGCTGCTTGCGCAGGATGCCCGCCTCGGTGATGACGCCGCCGAAATAGATCGCGTCAGCCCCGCTGCCCTTGATCTTGGTCAGGACAGCGCGGAAATCGGTAGTGCCGACGGGCAGCAGGTCGGTCGAGGCGATCACCCCGCCCTTCTCGGTGAAGTAGGTCTCGAACGCTCCGGCATTGCCGGTGCCATAGTCGCTGGTATCGGCGACGATGGCGACGTTCTTCACGCCGAGTTCGCCTGCGGCCCATGCGGCCAGAGGCTTGTTCTCGGTCAAGAGCGTCGGTGTCACCCGGGTCACTTCCGGCAGATTCAGTTCGGTGATCTTCGGGCTGATCGCGCCCCAGACGATCAGCGGCATCTGGAAGCGGCTGAAGACCGGCATCGTGGCCAGCGCCACCGAGCTGTTCCAATGCCCGATCGCCGCCACGACTTCGGGGTCGTTGACGAGCTTGAGCGCCGCTCCGACGCCGGTCTGCGGGTCGGCCGCATCGTCAAGCGTGACGCCTTCGACCTGATAGGGGTAGTCGCCGGCATTGGCCTGATCGATGGCCAGCAGAAAGCCGTTCTGCGCGCCCAGGCCCTGCATCGCGTTGCCGCCGCTGACAGGCCCGATGAAGCCGAGCTTGATCTTGGGTTTGTCCTGCGCCAGGATCTGAGAAGGTGCCAGCGCTGCCGCCGCCGCGACCCCGAACGCACCCATCAGCCCTCGCCGGGTCAGGTTATTTATTGTCATTTCATTCCTCCCATATCTTTCATCTCTCGCCACAAGGTCGTTGCGACCTTCGAGGGATCCTTCCCTCTCGATGCGTCCGGAGCCGAGATTGAACCGACGGACGCAAATTCGTTCGAGCGGTACGATGTCCGCGGTCTAGCGACCCACCCACCAGCCGATTGCAAAGACGACGACGACGATCACCGCCCCCCACAGCAGCCACCTGTCGCGCCCACCAGCCGGTGTCGAGGCTGCCGGCCGCAGCACTTCCGGCGTGGTGGCGCTGCCCCCAAGTTCTTCGGTGAGGTTGCCGAAGAACTGCTCGGAGAGCTTTTTCGCGGTGCCCTGGATCAGCCGCGAGCCGACCTGGGCGAGCTTGCCGCCGACATTCACGTCGGCGCCGTAGCGCAGGCGGGTTCCGCCGGCCTCGTCGTGAAGATCGACCCGCGCCTTGCCGCGTGCAAAGCCTGCAGCACCACCCTTGCCCTCGCCGGTGATGGTGTAGCCGCGATCGGGCTCGATCTCGGTCAGGGTGATCTTTGCGCCGAAGGTGGCGCTGACCGGACCGATCGCGGCCCGCACGCTGGAGGTGAACTCGGTGTCCGACAGCTTTTCCAGCGACTGGCAGCCGGGAATGCAGGCCCTGAGCATCTCGGGGTCGTTGAGCGCCTTCCACACCGTGCGGCGGTCTGCCGGAATGAGCGTGTCACCTTCGAGTATCATCCTGTCGTGTTCCCTTGTCTTGGTGCGGCCATCCGCTCCCGTGTCGCTGCAGTCATCCCGCCACCTCGCCGCGCGCCTTGTTGATCTGCTCGAGGATGTAGGATGGGCGCAGCGGCACCCGCGTGATGTTGACCCCGAGTCCCGAGAGCGCGTCGCAGACGGCGTTTGCCAATGCGGGAACCGCACCGGTCAGCCCACCCTCGGCCGCGCCCTTGATGCCGCCGACTGTGTCGATGCTGGGCGTTTCGATATGCGACATCTCGAGGTCGGGCATGTCCATCGCCGTGGGCAGCAGATAGTCGAGAAGGTTGGCGTTCAGGTGCTGACCCTCGCTGTCGTAGACGATCTCCTCCATCAGCGCCTCGCCGATACCCTGGGCAGTGGCGCCATGGACCTGGCCCTCGACGATCTTGGGGTTGATGACGCGGCCGCAGTCATGCACCACGGCATAGCGTTCGATCTGCACCCGCCCGTCCTCAGGGTCGATGGCGACCTGCACGACATGGGTGCCGTTGGCCATGGTGACCATCGGCGGGTCGTAGTAGTCGGTTGCCTCCAGCCCGTGCTCGTCGCCCTGAGGCATGCCAAGATTGTTCATCGAATAGGCGGTCGCGGCGATCTCTCGCAGGCTCAGACTGGTGTCGGGATCATCGCGGTCATGAACCCGGCTGTCCCTGAGGATGAACCGGTCGGGATCGCGGTTGAGCATGTATCCCGCGATGTGGCGGACCTTTGCGCCGACCTTTTCGCTGCACCGGATCACCGTGCCGCCGCCAACGACCGAGCCGCGGCTGGCGAAGGTGCCGGTGCCATAGGGCGTCTTCGACGTGTCGCCCTCGATGACCGTCACGTCCTCCCACCGCGCGCCGAGACGGTCGGCGGCAAGCTGGGCGAAGGTGGTGTAGTGGCCCTGCCCTGCGTCGGCCTGGCTGACGTAAACGGTGATCTTGCCATCCGGCTCGACCACCACGCGCGAGCTGTCGAAACCCGGCATCTTGGCAAAACCGCGCACTCGCCAGCCCGGCGCCCCGGTGCCCGAAACCTCGGTATAGTTACAGATGCCGATGCCGCGATATTTGCCGTCGACCATCCGGTCGGCCGGTTGCGCCTTGCGGAAGGCGTCGTAGCCGATGATCTCCAGCCCACGTTCCAGCGAGGGCAGATAGCTGCCGGTATCGTAGCGCACGCCGATGACGTTGACGTAGGGAAAATCCTCGGGGCGAACCGTGTTGCGTCGCCGCACCTCAGCCGGATCAATGCCAAGCCGGCGGCCGATCCGGTCCATCATGCCCTCGATGGCCAGGAAGGCCGATGGCTGGCCGGTGCCGCGGTAGGCGCCGGTCGGCGCGGTGTTGGTGGTCACCGAACAGACGTCATACTTGTAGTTGCGGATCTTGTAGGGGCCCGGCATCATCCGCACAGCCGCCGTTGCTTCCAGTGTCGGCGAATACGGATGGTTCGGAT
>JBATAV010000300.1:0-3568 GCA_049662025.1 Paracoccaceae bacterium
GTTTTTCCCGAAGCCGCATCGCGAGCCGATCCGCTTCGCCTGACAATGTAATAATATTATTTGTCAGTATCTTATAAGATATTTAGACATGCAATCCTCGCGTAAATTATCGTAGGTCAGGTCCATAGTTCCGTCAGAGGATCCGAAGTTTCGGGCAGAAAAGCCAAACAAAAGATGTTACATGTCCACAATGTATGAGAGTTTTGCACACAGTATCGCGGCTGAGTCCGCACCTTGCCATGTCCTCGACGACCAAAAGGGAATGTGTACAACTCGACAGCAAAGGGCAATCTGACTATGGGAGTAGTCGTCAGCGGCTGCCAGCATGTCGGTAGCCGCGCCGTTGACATCGGAGATCCTGGATGAACGCGCCCAACACTTCTTCTGGCGAAAAAGAGCTCTATGCGGAAATTCGCAAGGCGATTGCGGAACGCCGTCTCTTGCCGGGCAAAAAGCTGACGGAAGAGGCGCTGGCGAAGCTTTTTGACGTCTCTCGTGCGCGGGTTCGCAAGATCCTGCTGATCCTCTCCAAAGAGCATATGGTCACCCTGCAGCCGAACAAGGGGGCTTATGTCTGGCAGCCGACTGCCGACGAGGCGCGCAAGATCTTGGATTCCCGCAGGCTGGTCGAGCTGTATCTAGTTGAACAGGCCGCCATGTCCGCAACCAAAAAGCAGCTGAACAGCCTGCAAAAGATCATCGACGACGAGAAGGTTGCATTGGCAAACAACGACCGCGCGGCCGTCATGCGCCTTTCGGGGGACTTTCACATAGCTCTCGGCAAATGCGGTGCTAACTACATTTTGCAAGAGTTCCTCGAAAGCCTGATCTCACAGTCCTACCTGATTCTGGCGACCTATCAGGTGCGCGACGGCAGTTCCTGCCCGCAGACCGATCACGCCGACATTCTGGCGCGGGTCGTGGCAAAAGATGCCAAGGGGGCGTCAGAGATCCTCGCGCGGCACTTCGACCACATCGAAGCCGATCTGGACCTGATCGACGCCGACGAGTCGGTGGTCGATCTGAGTGAAATCCTGCGGTCCAAGGGGCCGCGCCCGCAACGCACGTCCGAGCGTGAAGAACCCGGCCATATCCAAAAGCCCCGCACCACGGCCAATCGCGCACCAAGCTGATCCACTGGGGTCTGTTGCCTCCATGAGCATGCGCCATGCTGCCAGCATATGTCTTGGATTTCTCCTGAAAGACGAGACGAATATTGTAGACAATCGTTTATTTCATAGCTCACAATCATCCATGTTGACTGATAATGAGTGATGGCTCTGCTCAGACAGGCTCTATCGCGTCGTGCTCTTGGTGAAGATTGGATCAGTGCCTTGGCTTTCAGGCCCATCCATCAATCTTGCCTTCAGACGCCGCAGGCCTGCACGCTTTTTCTGGCATCGGTTGCCAATAACCCGAACGCTTTACCGAAAGGCAGGACCATGGCCACCCGATCAAGGATCCGCTTCCTCTCCCGAGGCATAATCCATGAAATTGCCGACGTTTCGCCCACCCTTACGGTTCTGGACTACCTTCGTGAGATCCGGCATCTGACCGGCACCAAGGAAGGCTGCGCCGAGGGTGATTGTGGCGCCTGCTCTGTCGTGGTCGGCTATCTGGATGGAGATAGCCTGCGCTACAAGGCGGTCAATGCGTGCATCCAGTTCCTGCCAACACTGGATGGCTGCCAATTGCTAAGCGTCGAGGATTTGCGCGACCCAACCGGGCAGCTGCATCCCGTCCAGCAGGAAATGATCCGCCAGCACGGCTCGCAATGCGGCTTCTGCACGCCGGGTTTCATCATGTCGATGTTCGCGCTCTGGCATGAGAATCCCGGCACCGACAGATCGCAGATCAAGGATGCACTGGCTGGGAATCTGTGCCGCTGCACCGGATATGGCCCGATCATTTCGGCAATGGAAAACGCACTCACGCAGCGCAACCATATCTTGCATGAGGCTGAGACCGTGGCGCTGTTGCAGCAGATCCGACCGGTTACTCAACTGGAGATCTGCAGTGCTGACGGGGTGTTCATTGCCCCGACAAAGGTTCAGGAGCTGGTCGCCGCAAAGGCCCTTCACCCCGATGCGACCATTCTTGCGGGCGGCACGGATATCGGTCTCTGGGTGACCAAAAAACACCGCAAACTGCACGCGCTGATCTACACGGGCAACGTCGCCGAACTGCGGCAAGTCGAAGAAACCGATAGCACGTTCAGCATCGGGGCGGCTGTAACCTACAGTGACCTGCCGGCGTCGCTTTCCGTCGCCTACCCCGATTTTGCCGAAGTGCTGCGCCGGATCGGGTCACGGCAGGTGCGCAATCTGGGGACCATGGGCGGAAACATCGCCAACGGATCGCCGATTGGCGATACCCCTCCCCTGCTGATCGCAATGGGGGCCGAACTGGTTCTGACAGGTGCAAAAGGCAGCCGTCGAATTCCGCTGGAAGAGTTTTTCATCGCCTATGGCAAGCAGGATCTGCACCCGGGCGAATTCGTTGAACGGATCATCATTCCCAAACCCGCCTCCAACCGGCAATTCTTTGCCTACAAGATCTCCAAGCGGTTCGATCAGGATATCTCCGCGCTTTGCGGAGCGTTCAGCCTGGAAATCAGAGCGGGCAAGGTTGCCGTGGCCCGGATCGCCTTTGGCGGCATGGCAGCCACGCCAAAACGCGCAAGGGCCACAGAGACGGAGCTGATTGGTCGGTCTTGGGATGCAGAGACACTGGAATCCGCCTGCGCTGCGATGCGTACAGATTTCCAACCGATTTCCGACATGCGCGCGTCAGCAGACTACCGCGAGATCGCAGCCGCAAACCTGTTGCGCAAGGTCTTTGCCGAGACACAGCAGCCTGCACCCGCAGCACGCGTTCTGGCCTGACGCCTTTGACCGATGGGGTGGATATGACAAAGCACTCAAGCCAGGCTGACCAGATCATTGGCGGCATCAGGACACGTCTGGCCCATGATAGCGGCGCGAAACATGTAACAGGCGAGGCGGGCTATATCGACGACATGCCAGAGCCGCGCGGAACGCTGCATATCCTTCCGGTCTCTGGCACCCCGGCCCATGCAAGGATCACCCGGCTGGATCTTGACGCGGTTCGCCGCGCGCCCGGTGTCAGGGCGGTGCTGACCGCAGCGGACATTCCCGGAGAGAACGACTGGGGCCATGCCGCTGTCGGCGATGACCGGGTGCTCTCGGACAGACTTGTGGAATATTCCGGACAGATCATCTTTGCCGTGGTTGCCGAGACGGTCGCCGCCGCGCGCGAGGCGGCCGGGCTAGCCGTCATCGAATACTCGGATCAGCCTATCATCCTGACGGTTGACGATGCCATGGCCGCAGGTTCAACCCATATTCCGCCTCGCACCCTGCAACGCGGCGACGCCAAGTCCGCCATCGCCGGATCGCCGCACCGCCTGACGGGGCGGTTCTGCAACGGCGGGCAAGAACATTTCTATCTGGAGACGCAGATCTCGCTGGCGGTGCCGAAAGAGGACGGCCAGGTCCATCTCTATTGCTCGACCCAAGATCCCTCATCCGTTCAGTCGCTGGTGGCA
>JBATAV010000301.1:0-5812 GCA_049662025.1 Paracoccaceae bacterium
GGGCGCGGTCAAGGGCCTGAGCCTTGGCTGCTGGCTGGCGCGCGGGGTGGTCTATCGCAAGGTCTAGGGATTTGGCTTGACCGAACCGGCCCGCAGTATAGGCTGGACCGACAAGTGGCGCAGAGCCAGGTGGCAGACAGGCCCTGAATGCGGACAGCGTGTCCCGCATTCGGGGTCTTTTGGTTTTGGGGTGGGACGGTGGGCGTGAAGCGGCCAATCAGGCTGGGGGTTCTCTATTCGCAGTCGGGCGACTACGCCGTGCTGTCGCGGGCCAGCCGCTCCGGTGCGATGGCGGCGATTGCGGCGGTGAACGCGGATCCGGCGCTGGACCTGACCTTTCTGCCGGTGCCGCGCGACCCGAAGGGCAACACCGACGCCTATGGCCCGATGTGCAACGACATCTTGGCAGGCGGCGCACGGCACGTGATCGGCTGTGTCACCTCGTGGAGCCGCAAGGAGGTGATTCCGGTCTTGGAGCGGCACGGCGGGACGCTGTGGTATCCGCTGCCCTATGAGGGGTTCGAGGCCTCGGACCATGTGGTCTATAGCCATGCCTGCCCGAACCAGCACCTGCTGCCGCTGCTGGACTGGGCCTTGCCGGCGCATGGGCCGCGCGGGTTTCTGACCGGGTCGAACTACATCTGGGGCTGGGAGATGAACCGTCTTGCGCGCGAGCGGATCAGTGCGGCGGGCGGTGCGGTTCTGGGAGAGCGCTATCTGTCGCTGGGGTCGTGCGAAGTGGGGCGGATCGTCGAAGAAATCCGCCATGCGCGACCCGATTTCATCTTGAACAATCTGGTTGGCACCTCGTCTTACGAATTCCTGACGGCGATGCGGGCTTTGGGGGCGGAAGATGCGGGCTTTGCGCCGGAGCGCTGCCCGATCCTGTCGTGCAATCTGACCGAGGCGGAATTGCCGGCGATTGGCGCAGCGGCCGAGGGGCTGGTTTCGGCGGGGCCGTATTTCCGGCCGGTCGAGGGGGGCGAGTTCGCCTCGTCGATCGAAGCGGCGGCTTTTGCGGCAGTGCGCGAGTTGGCGCGGCTGCTGAACCGCCGTCCGGGGGCCGAGGCCGAGGGACTGGCCGCCTTGCTGGGTGGTGCCGCGGGGCAGGGGACGGTTGACCGCGCCACTCATCACATGGCCCTGCCGGTGCAGATTGCGCGGATCGAGGGTGGGGCGTTCCGCTGTCTGAAGGCTCTGCCTGCCGTTGCGGGCGACCCTTACCTAACGCGCCCGCCAGCCTTGCCACCGGCGCCACGCCTGCGGGTGGTGTCATGAGGCATCCGATCCGCATTCAGAACCTTGGCGGCGCATCGGCGGTGATCCTGCACCGGCCGCACCCCACGGTGCAGGCGCTGGAACGACAGTTGCGGGCCATTGGTCTGGCGGTCGCGCAGGTCTGGCCGGAGCTGGGGCCCGAGGCTTTGGGCGCCGACTTCGTTTTTTTCGATGCCGACATGGGCCATGATGAGCAGTTTCCGTGGATGCCGGGCAAAAGCCCGATGCCGATGGTGGCGCTGGTCGGGTCAGAGGCGCCGGGGCGGATCGAATGGGCGCTGCGGGCGGGGGCGCATGCGCAACTGCTGAAACCGGTGGGTGACAACGGCGTCTATTCGGCGCTGCTGATCGCGCGCGATGCGTTTGATGTGCAGCGGGCGCTGGCGGTGGAGATCGCCGATCTGCGGCGGCGGCTGGATGAGCGGCAGACAGTGGTGCGGGCGGTGACCTTGCTGGCCGCGCAGGGCGCCAAGGATGAGGCCGCCGCTTACGGGCAATTGCGCCAGATGGCGATGGCCTGGCGGGTGAGTTTCGAGGATGCCGCAGCGCGGGTCGTGGCGCGCTATGCCGCAGGGCAGGGGGAAGATGACCGACGCGACCGTGGATAGCGTGGCGCCGACCGGCGCGTTGCGACGGCTGATGCGGCGCAAGCTGGCCCTGTTCGGGCTGGCACTGATTGCGCTGGTGGTGGCGGGGGCGGTGCTGGCGCCTTGGATCGCCCCCTATGCGCCGGATGATCAGATGTTCGACGGGCTGACGATCGAGGGCTCTCCCTTGCCGCCGGACGGGCGGTTCCTGTTCGGGACCGATCTTCTGGGCCGGGATTTGCTGAGCCGTATTCTCTATGGCGCGCAGACCTCGCTGATCATCGGGGTGGTGGCCAATGGCATGGCGCTGCTGATCGGGACGCTGGTGGGGATTACGGCGGGGTATTTCCGGGGCTGGATCGGCGCGGTCCTGATGCGGTTCACCGATCTGATGATGGCCTTTCCGGCCTTGCTGCTGGCGATCTGCCTGGCGGCGATCTTTCAGCCCTCGCTGTTGATCGTGGCGCTGGTGATTGCGTTGGTGAACTGGGTGCAGACGGCGCGGGTGATCTATACCGAAACCACCTCGTTGGCGACGCGCGATTTCATTGCGGCGGAGCGGACACTGGGCGCCGGGACAGGGCGCATACTCTTCCGCCACATCCTGCCGCATCTGGTGCCGACGATCATCGTCTGGGGCACCCTTGGGATTTCGACAACGGTCTTGCTGGAAGCGACTCTGTCGTTCCTGGGCGTGGGGGTGCAGCCGCCGGTGCCAAGCTGGGGTAACATCATCTTTGAAAACCAGACCTATTTCCAGTCGGCGCCCTGGCTGGTGTTCATTCCGGGTGCGGCCATCATCCTTCTGGCGCTGGCGTTCAATCTGGTCGGTGATGCCTTGCGCGATGTGCTGGACCCCACGCAAAGGGGGCGCGACTGATGGCCGCTTACCTTTTGCGCCGCCTGCTGCAATCGCTGTTGATCCTGCTGGGGGTCAGCTTCATCACCTTTGTCTTGCTGTATGTGTTGCCCGCCGACCCGGTGCGCCAGATTGCCGGGCGGTCGGCTACTGCCGCGACGGTCGAGAATATTCGCCATGAGCTGGGGTTGGACCGGCCCTTCATCGTGCAATACGGGCGCTATCTGGCGGGGCTGGTGCAGGGCGATCTGGGCCGCAGCTACCTGCAGAAAAGCCAGGTGGCCGAACTGATCGCCTCGCGTTTGCCGGCAACGCTTTTGCTGATGCTGGGCGCGATTGGCTGCGAGCTGGTGATAGGGCTGAGCATGGGCATTCTGGCGGCGCTGCGGCGGGGGACGATGGTGGATCAGGCGCTGATGATGACCTCTTTTGTCACGGTATCAGCCCCGCAATTCGTGGTCAGCCTGCTGCTGCTATACGTCTTTGCGGTCAAGCTGGGCTGGTTCCCGATTGGCGGCTACGGCACGTTTTCACATCTGGTATTGCCCGCGCTGACATTGGGGATTCTCGGCTCGGGCTGGTATTCGCGCATGATGCGATCTTCGATGATCGAGGTGATGCGCGCTGATTTCATCCGCACCGCGCGGGCCAAGGGGCTGACGCGCGCCCGCGTGGTGCTGGGCCATGCGCTGCCCAACGCCATTCTGCCGGTAATTGCGATGATCGGCATCGACATCGGCATATTCATGGGTGGCATCGTGGTGGTGGAATCGGTGTTCGGCTGGCCCGGTATCGGCCAGCTGGCCTGGCAGGCCATCCAGCGCGTCGACATCCCGATCATCATGGGGGTTACGCTAGTGTCGGCCTTTGCCATCGTGTTGGGCAACTTGCTGGCCGATCTGGTTGCCCCCTTCATCGACCCCAGAATCAAACTGAAATGACCAATAAAAGTCCAACAGGAGAGAGAAAATGAAAAGACTGCTTGCCACAACCGCCGTTCTCATGGCGCTTGCGCTGCCCGGAGTTGCGCAGGACTACACCCCCGATCCGGCGGCCAAGCCGGGTGGATCCATCGTCATCACCTACAAGGATGATGTCGCCACGCTGGACCCGGCGATTGGATATGACTGGCAAAACTGGTCGATGATCAAGTCGATCTTCGACAGCCTGATGGATTATGTTCCCGGCACCACCACGCTGCGCCCCGATCTGGCCGAAAGCTATGACATCTCGGCCGACGGTCTGGAATACACCTTTCATCTGCGCAAGGGCGTGAAGTTCCACAACGGGCGCGAGATGACGGCCGATGATGTGAAATACTCGCTGGACCGGGTGACCAATCCGGCCACGCAATCGCCGGGGGCGGGATTCTTCGGCTCGATCGCGGGCTATGATGCGGCGGGCGATGCGGGGCTTTCAGGCGTGGCCGTGGTGGACCCGTTGACGGTGAAGATCACCCTGACGCACCCTGACGCAACCTTCCTGCACGTGATGGCGATCAACTTTTCCTCTGTGGTTCCGAAAGAAGCAGTTGAGGAATTCGGCGCTGACTTCGGCAAGCATCCGGTGGGGACGGGCGCCTACAAGATGACGGAATGGACGCTCGGCCAACGTTTGGTGTTCGACAAGAACCCCGATTACTGGATCGCCGGTGCGCCCTATCTTGACCAGATCGTCTTTGAGGTTGGCCAGGAACCCGTCGTCGCCCTGCTGCGGTTGCAAAACGGCGAGGTTGACGTGCCCGGCGATGGCATCCCGCCCGCCAAGTTCACCGAAGTGATGGGCGATCCCGAACAGGCCGCGCGCGTGGTGCAGGGCGGGCAGTTGCACACCGGCTATATCACGCTGAATGTGACCACCCCGCCGTTTGACAAGGTTGAGGTGCGCCGGGCGGTGAACATGGCGATCAACAAGGACCGGATCGTGCAGATCATCAATGGTCGTGCGGTGCCTGCGAACCAGCCGCTGCCGCCGTCGATGCCGGGCTATACCAAGGAATACAAGGGCTATCCCTATGACGTCGAAGGGGCCAAGAAGCTGTTGGCCGAAGCCGGACTGGCCGATGGGTTCGAGACCGATCTTTACGTGATGAACACTGACCCGAACCCGCGGATTGCCCAGGCAATCCAGCAGGATCTGGCGGCGATTGGCATCAAGGCGAATATCCAGTCGCTGGCACAGGCCAACGTAATCGAGGCAGGCGGCGCTGGCACGGCCCCGATGATCTGGTCGGGCGGCATGGGCTGGATTGCGGATTTCCCGGATCCATCCAACTTCTACGGGCCCATCCTGGGCTGTGCGGGGGCGGCCGAAGGCGGCTGGAACTGGGCGAAATACTGCAACAAGGATCTGGATGCGATGGCGGTGGCGGCTGACAGCATGTTCGACCCGGCCAAATCGGCCGAGCGCCTGAAGATGTGGTCCGACATCTACATGGGCGTGATGGAAGACGCGCCCTGGGTGCCGGTCTTCAACGAGGAGCGTTACACCATGAAGTCTGAACGGATGGGCGGCGAGGATGCGCTTTATGTCGATCCGGTCTCGATTCCGGTCAACTATGACTATGTTTGGGTCAAGCAGTAATGTGCAAGGCCTGTGACTATACCATCCACGGCGCGCAGCATCATTTCGGTTGGGACAATTCCCTGGCCCCGGCATTGCGCGCCGAACCGGGCGCGACCATCCGGTTCAACTGTCAGGACTCATCGGCGGGCCAGCTTGGCCCGTCGTCTACGGTGGCCGATGTGGTTGCCCTGGACTTCGGCAGGATCAACCCGGTGTCGGGGCCGATCTATGTCGAAGGGGCCAGGCCCGGCGATGTGCTGAAAGTAACCTTGGACAGTTTTACTCCGCAGCCCCATGCGGGCAGGGGCTTTGGGTGGACGGCGAATATCCCCGGCTTCGGGTTGCTGGCCGATCAGTTCACCGACGCGGCGCTGAACGTCTGGTCCTATGATCCGTCCAGCATGGAGCCAGCCCTTTGGGGCAAATCGGCCCGTGTGCCACTCAAGCCCTTTGCCGGGACCATCGGCTGCGCCCCGGCAGAGCGTGGGCTGCATTCCGTCGTGCCACCGCGGCGGGTGGGCGG
>JBATAV010000302.1:0-1626 GCA_049662025.1 Paracoccaceae bacterium
GCTCTGGCTGGCGCTTTGGGCACTGAACGTCGGGCTGGCGCGCATCGGCGGGCGGGCGGCGCGGCTTGCGGTGCCGCTTTTGTTCGGCGTTGCCCTGCTGGTGCTGTGGGAAGGCATCGTGCGCGCCTATCAGGTGCAACTGGTGATCCTGCCCGCGCCGACGGTGATCGCGCAGACCTTTGCCGCCTCGACCGCCATGCTGTGGGCCGATTTCGTGCAGACCGTGCTGAAGGGCGCGCTGACCGGCTTTGTCATCGGCGTGGCTGCGGCCTTTGCGGTGGCGCTGATGATCGACCGCAGCCCCTTTCTGCAGCGCGGCCTGCTGCCCATCGGCAATTTCGTCGCCGCCCTGCCGATCGTCGGCCTTGCCCCGATTCTGGTGATGTGGTTCGGCTTTGACTGGCAGTCGAAGGCCGCCGTCGTGGTGGTGATGGTGTTCTTTCCGGTGCTGATCAACCTGGTCGCCGGGCTGCAGGCCAGCGAGCGGATGCAAGCCGACCTGATGGCCACCTGGGGCGCGGGCTACTGGCAATCGCTGATCAAGCTGCGCCTGCCCGCCGCGATGCCGTTCTTCTTCAACGGGTTGAAGATCGCGTCAACTCTTGCCCTGATCGGCGCCATTGTCGCGGAATTCTTCGGCAGCCCGATCATCGGCATGGGCTTTCGCATCTCGGCCGAGGTCGGGCGGCTTGGATTGGACGTGGTCTGGGCCGAAATCGTGGTGGCGGCCTTGTCTGGGTCGGCGCTTTACGGGCTGATCGCCCTACTGGAACGGTGGGTGACCTTCTGGCATCCTTCGCAGCGACGATAGAATGGCGACACTGAAACGGGCCCCGGACGAAACCGCGGCCGCAACATGGAGGTACGACAATGAAGAAACTGATGGCAGCCAGCATGCTGGCGCTGATGGCCGGCATGGCCAGCGCCGAAGACGTGACGCTGCAGCTGAAATGGGTGACGCAGGCCCAGTTCGGCGGCTACTACGTCGCGCAGGCCAAGGGGTACTATAAGGACGAGGGCCTGAACGTCACCATCAAGCCGGGCGGCCCCGACATCGCCCCCGAGCAGGTAATCGCCGGCGGTGGCGCCGATGTGATCGTCGACTGGATGCCGGCCGCCCTGGCCGCGCGCGAAAAGGGCCTGGCGCTGGTGAACATCGCGCAGCCCTTCAAGTCGTCGGGGATGATGCTGACCTGCCTTGCCGACTCTGGCATCAAGGAGCCGAAGGACTTTGCCGACAAGACCCTGGGCGTCTGGTTCTATGGCAACGAATACCCGTTCCTGTCGTGGATGAACAAGCTGGGCCTGAAGACCGATGGCAGTCCCGGCGGGGTGACGGTGCTGAAGCAGGGCTTCAACGTCGATCCGCTGTTGCAAAAGCAGGCGGCCTGCATCTCGACCATGACCTACAACGAATACTGGCAGGTGATCGACGCCGGGATCACGCCCGAGCAGCTGGTGACCTTCAAGTACCAGGACATGGGCGTGGCCACGCTGGAAGACGGGCTTTACGTCATGCAGGACAAGCTGGCCGACCCGGCCTTTGAAGAGACCATGGTCAAATTCGTCCGGGCCTCGATGAAGGGCTGGAAATATGCCGAAGAGCATTCGGACGAGGCGGCGATG
>JBATAV010000303.1:0-3660 GCA_049662025.1 Paracoccaceae bacterium
CGGGTCTTGCCGTAGCTGACCACCGCCTCCAGCCGCGACCGCGAAATGCCGCGGTTGACCAGATAGTTGACCACCGCCTTGGCGCGCCGCAGGCCAAGCGCGTGGTTGTAGCCCTGGCTGCCGACCAGATCGGTATGGCCAAAGACCTTGAAGCGCACTTCGGGGAACTGGCGGATGAAATTCGCCTGCTTGTCCAGGATCGCGCTCATCTCGGGGGTGATCTGCGACGAGTTGAAGGCGAAGTTGATCGTATCGGGCACCTCGGCGGCGAAGCGTTGCGCCAGGGCGACGGTGTATTCGATCTGACCCGACTGGATCAGCGTGTTGTTCATGGTGGCGTTGCCGAAGCCGCCCTTGTCCACCTCGGACCCCAGCTCCTTGTCGAAGCTGGTGGTGGTTTCACCGCAGCCGACCAGTGCCAGCACGGCCGTCGAAGCGAGGAGTTTCGTGATCATGCCCTGCATCGCCTTACTCCATCACATAGCCATAAGAGGTGGAGAAGTCCTGCCGGGCCACTTCGCCCGCGGCCCCCTTGGGCGTCCCGGCGACATCGCCGTTCAGGAACAATTCCCGCTCGGTCGGGATGCGCACCCGGTCGGTCGGCAAGGACAGAGCCTCGCCCTGCACCGGGGTCACCAGATGCGGGGTGACGATGATCACCAGTTCCGATTGTGCCCGCTGATATTCCGAAGACCGGAACAAGGCGCCGATGATCGGCACATCGCCCAGCCAGGGGATCTGGCCGTTCAGGTCGCGGAAGTCGTCCTGCAACAGACCGGCGATGGCAAAGCTTTCGCCGTCGCGCATTTCCACCGTGGTCGAGGTTTCGCGCCGTTTGAAGGCGTTGATGGAAAAGCCGTTCGCCTCCAGCGCCACGGTCGAGTCGATCGAGCTGACGGCGGCGTTGATGGTCAGGTTGATGATGTCGCCATCGACCACCACCGGGGTAAAGTTCAACTCGACGCCGAAGGGCTTGTATTCGATGCCGATTTCGCCGTTGCCGGCCGAAACCGGGATCGGATATTCGCCACCGGCGAGGAACTTCGCCTCTTGCCCGGAAAGGGCGGTCAGGTTGGGTTCGGCCAGCGTGCGGACCATGCCCTTGGATTCCAGCGCCTCCAGGAGGATGCCGAATTCCAGGCTGCCCGCGGTAAAGCCCAGCGCCAGCGCGCCGTTCGAGTTGTCGCGCCAGGTCAGCGCGGTTCCGTTCAGGTCGTTGCCCTTGGGCATCCAGCTGCCGGTTTCACCGACCACACCGACCTTCGCCGTGGTCGGGTTCTTGTTGCCGATCGCCAGCGACGAGGACAGGTTCTTCGACACCGAGCGCTGCATCTCGGCAAAGCGCACCTTCAGCATCACCTGCTGCGTGCCGCCGACAACCATCAGGTTTGACACCCGGTCGGGCGCATAGCGGCCCGCCAGATCCAGCGCGCGGTCCAGCTTAGCGGTGGATGACACCGTGCCCGACAGCACGATGCCGTCATTGGCGGTGCGCACTTCGATATTCTCGCCGGGCAGGATCTGCCGCAGACGTTCCTTGAATTCCGCGATGTCGGGGGTGACATGCACATCGACGTTCGAGATCAGCTTGCCATCCGCAGACAAGAGCGTCAGCGTCGTTCGCCCCGGTGCCTTGCCCAGCACATAGATCGACCGGTCCGACAGCGTCGAGATATCTGCGATGCCTGGGTTGGCGATCGACAGTTCCGCGAAGGGAACGTCGCTTTCCACCACCACCGCGCGGTTCATCGGCACGTTCAAGGCCGAAGATGCCTGGCCCGTCGCCACCCGCAAGACTTCCGCCGACAGCGGCGTCATCGCCGTTGTGGCCAAGGCCGCGCCCATCACGCCTGCCAGGAAACTGCTTTTCATGCTCATTGTGATCTGCCCTTTCGATCACGCCTCGGTCCGGGTCTTAGTGCCCATATTTCCGCACCAGATTGCCGGATGCGACGATTTTTTGCAAGAATCAAACGGTTGGGAGCGGTTCTTTATGTGGATAACATGCAACAGCCCGCAACGATTGGTAAACGAAACGGGGCGCAGACCCCAGATGATGTGGTCTGCGCCCCGCTGATTCGACGCCTCAGTTGGTGCAGGGGATCGGGATTTCGACCACATCGGCGCCCTTGCGGGTCTTGATGGTGCATTCTTTCTGGGCTTCGACCTGCACGACTTCCTGCTGCACGATGCCCAGAAGCGAGTTGCCGTCCACCTCGACCAGACCGGAAACCTTGTCGGCCCCGGCGGCCACCAGCGACATTGCCAGACGACCGGTCGCCTGGGCCTGTGCCAGCCGCGCCACCTGCTCGGGCGTTGCCGCCACGGTCACGGTGCGGGCCACGGTGCCGACCGAAGACTGGCCCTCGCCCGAGGCCTGGTCGACCGCGATGATCCGCACCGAGCTTTCGATCAGCCGCGTCATCTCGCCGGTGCTGCTGCCGTTGCCGACGCCGGTCCAGTAGATGTCGATATGGTCGTCGGGCTGCACGAAGCCGGCCACACCCGAGGCGACGTCCACCTTGATCTGGAAGGCGCGCATGCCCTTTTCCAGCTTGCCGGTCAGGCCGGCCATCTGGCCCGGCTCGGTCACCCGGCTGGCCAGCACGATCTCGTTCGGCTCCATCCCGCGCATCACGAAGCGGGGCTTGTCCTCGGTCTCGGCGAACAGCGGCCCGGTCGGGGTGGTGATCACCACCTCGCCCTTGGTCACGGCAACCGGAACCAGCGCGGCATAATCGATCACTTCGCCTTCGCGCGGCACCTTGTAGGCGCCTGCGGGCATGTATTTTTCCTGGATATAGACGACCGACACGTCATCCTTGGTCAGCGCATCGCCGAATTTCAGCGACTTGTTCACCGCATAGACCTGGACCAGCTTGCCGGTCTTTTCCTTCAGCGCATTGGCCCGCGCCAAGGCATCCTGGGTCTGACCCAGGTAATTCTGCGCCATGTAGACGGCCACGCCCGCAAGGGCCATGCCGACCACCAGAACCAGTGCAAAGACTGCCCGCATTCCCATCACCCCTATCACGTTCCGCTGCGGCGTTGCCGCATCCGGATCGACTACCCCGATGCGAACAGGATTGCCGCATCGTCATTTCCCGCGTTGCGGTCCCGGATTGCCCGGGACCCGCCGATCAGTTCAGGAATTCGCCGTATTCATCGACCTTGGCGCCGATGTTTTCCGATACCCCGACCAGCGCCAGCCGTGCCGGCGTCAGCAGAAGAAGGATCTGCACGCCCAGAATCAGCGCCGTCAGCACCACCCAATCAACCGTGATCGCGCCGTCTTCCGACTTGGCGAAGGCCTTCAGCATCTTCCGCATCTTCCTGTCTCCGTTCTGCAAGGGGGCGCTTCTGCCCGCCGTCAAAGACCGGTTTTGACCTCGGAATGCGGCGAAACTTTGCTTTGGCTAGGGGGATTTCGGGGCTTTTCGGCCGATCTGCTGCCGTCGCCTGCCGCAAAAGAAGAAGGGCCGCACCTCCTTGCAGAGGTGCGGCCCGTTCCGCCAACCGGGCCAGGCCCGGTCTGATCTTAGAAGTTGTCGTCGGCCTTGCCGATTTCGGTCGCGATCGAGGTCGACAGACCCGAGATCGCCGGCTTGATGGCGGCCATGACGATCAGGCCCAGGCCCACGATGGCGGCGGTCAGCACGA
>JBATAV010000304.1:0-1548 GCA_049662025.1 Paracoccaceae bacterium
CAGCCACCTGCGTTTGCAGTGCCGCAGGAATCCGGCTTCTGACATCGACAATCGAAACCTCGGCACCCGCCGCATTCAGATCGAAGGCGGCCGTATAGGCGGTGTCGTTGTTGGTGAACACGACCACGTTGCTGCCAACGGCCACAGCGTGACGGTTGACATAGGTGCGGGCCGCCGAGGCCAGCATGACGCCCGGCAGATCGTTGTTGCCAAACACGATGGGGCGCTCGATCATGCCGGTTGCCAGGATCGCCCGCTCGGCACGGACACGCCACATGCGCTGACGCGGCTGAAACGGTGCGGGTGTAACCAGATGGTCGCTGACCCGCTCCAGCAGGGCGAAGGTCATGTTGTCATAGGCCCCGAAGGCGCAGGTCCGCGTCATCACCCGCACCGAGGGCAGCGTCTCCAGCTCGGCCAGCGCCGATTTCAGCCATTGGGCCAGCTTCGCATCCTTGCCCGCTGCAAGGAGCGAGCCGCCAAGAACCGTGTCATCCTCGACCAGAATGACCCGCAGTCCGCTGCGGCCCGCACTGATCGCAGCGGCCAGCCCCGAAGGACCACTGCCCACAACCAAGAGGTCGCAGAACGCATACGCTTTCTCGTAATGGTCCGGGTCCGCCTCGGTGGTCGGCTTGCCCATGCCCGCCGCCTTGCGGATGAACTTCTCGTAGAACATCCACGAGCCCCGGGTCGGGCCGACGAAGGTCTTGTAGTAGAACCCCGCCGCAAACAGCTTGGGAAAGCGGTTGACGAAGCTCATCACGTCGTATTTCGGCGACGGCCAGCTGTTCTGGCTGAAGGCTTCCAGCCCCTCGTACAGCTCGACCTTGGTGGCCGGGACGTTGGGTTCATGCCGCGCGCCGGTGCGCATCGTTACCAGTGCGTTCGGTTCCTCGACCCCGGCCGAATAGATCCCCCGCGGCCGGTGATACTTGAAGCTGCGCCCGACCAGCGTAACGCCGTTCGCCAGCAATGCTGCGGCCAGCGTATCCCCGGCGAACCCGGTATAGGACCGCCCGTCAAAGCGGAACGAGATGGGCTTGGACCGGTCGATACGACCGCCCGATTTCAGTCGCCGCGGTTGCATGCTCATGCCACTTCCACCCGTTTGTCTTGTGCCGGCGTGTCGACCTCGCTGGCCGGCTGTACCGAGGTCACCTTGTGTGTGACCGTATCGCGGACCACCCGCAGCCATTGCCGGCAGCCGTGCTGATGCTGCCAGTATTCGGCATGCTCGCCCTTGGGGTCATTGCGGAAGAACACGAATTCGGTCCAGCGGTCGACGTCCGTATCGGAGAGTTCGGGCATCGCGTTCTCGGCGTCGCCGCCATAAAGGAACTCGACATAGTCCCGGTCGCCGCAATAGGGGCATGGAATTCTCAGCATCGTGTCGTCCTTTCAGTGCGCCCAGGGGGTCGGACCCATGCCTTTTTCGTCGATCTGCTGGCCGCGATGGAACCGATCTAGCCGGAAGCGCGCGTTCAATGCGTGCGGTTCGTCCTTGGCGATGGTGTGGGCGTAGCACCAGCCCGAGGCCGGGGTGGC
>JBATAV010000305.1:0-5486 GCA_049662025.1 Paracoccaceae bacterium
CGCCGCCCGCCACCGCGAAAAGGCCGTAGATCCAGCCCATGCCGAACCACAGCGGCATCAACGAAATGGCAACCAGCGTGATGACATGGCTGAAGATCACCGGCCCCCAGACATCGTGCTCTGTCACCACGGGCAGCATCGGAATGCGCGCGCGCCGGTAGTCCTCGCCGCGGGCGACTGCGAGGCTCCAGAAATGCGGCGGCGTCCACAGAAACAGCACCGCAGCCAGGAGGACCGGAACCGGGCCGATGACAGGGTCGAAATATGGCTTGGTGGCCGCGGCGCCGGCAAGCACCGCAAAACTGCCCGCCGCGCCACCGATCACGACGTTCCAGACCGTGCGGGTTTTAAGCCAGACGGTGTAGACCACGCCATAGGTCAGCGCGCCGAGAAAGATCAGGATCGTCGCCAGCGTACCGCCGACCGACCATGCCATCACCAGCGCCGCGGTCAACAGCGCCAGCAAGGTTGCCGGCCAGATTGGCCCGGCCTTCAGAAGGCCGCTGGCAAACGGCCGATTGCGGGTTCGCGCCATCATGCGATCGCTCTCGCGCTCGTAATACTGGTTGAACCCTCCAGCCGCCCCGGACGCGCCAAGAACGGCAAGTGCGAAGACCAGTGCCTCAACGATGCCAAGCTCGCCGCCCCCCGTCATCACGCCGACAAGCGCAGCCAGCGCAATGAAGGCACCAATCCGCAATTTGAGGATCGAGACGGTCATGTTCAGGGCGGCAAGCATGGCTCTGTCCTTCCTGTGTCAGTTGAACAGCCAGAGGTCGGAGAGATACTTCCAGTTCACGAAGTAGTAGAGAACGAAGGTGAAAAAGAAGATCGAGACCAGCATGACGGTGCCGGGCAGCTTGAGGTGGGGCTCGCTGCCATATTCCGACACCGCCTGGGCGCCCCCGTCATGCAGCGGGAAGGCCAGCTTGGCGCCAGGCTTGTCCAGCTTCGGCCCCGCCAGCACCGACGCAACGATGAGCACCACGAAAAGAAACCCACCGGTCGCCGCAAGGATCGCCGACAAGCCGTTGAGACCCATCATCAGGTAGGCGGCTGGCGGGAATTCGAAAGGATGCCCCGCGTCGGTCAGTGAGATGTCCCAGTGTCGGCGCGGAACCCCCAGCGTTCCTGCGCCCATCATGAAGAGCGAAATCCCCCCTGCGCCGATGCCGAAGAGATAGGGCTGCAATTTTGCCAGCCTCGGCCAGATGATGTCGCGCTGGAAGATCAGCGGCACCACGATGTAGGTCATCGCCATGAAGGCCAGCGTTGTCCCTGCGACCACGGTGCCGTGGAAATGGCCCGGCACGTAGATGGTATTGTGCATCAGCACGTTGAGTTGCTCGGTGCCCAGGATCACGCCGGTGATCCCGCCGAGGAAGCCGAACATCACCAGGCTCATGAACATCCCCGAAAACGCCGGATTGCCCCAGGGCGCCTTGGTCAGCCATTCGAACATGCCGCGGGTATAACCGTTGCGGCGCTGCGCCGCCTCGATGGCGCCGGGCACCGTCAGGCCGTGGATCATCGACGCCATCACGGCGAGATACATCATGTAACTGGTGTTGATGATCTTCCACGATGAACTCATCCCCGGCTCGGCAAGAAGATGGTGGGCCGAGGCGAGTTGCAGGAACAGGATGTACATCAGGAAGGCAAAGCGGCTGACCTTTTCGGAAAGCGGCTTGGCGCCCACAACCATCGCTGCAATCGCATACCAGATCGAGATATGGGCCGCGACGTTGATCTGTTGCGACGAATGGCCCATGCCCCACCACACCACCTTGTACATCAGTGTGTCGATGCCCGAGATCAGCCCCAGAGACCACAGCCACGTCGGCACCAGGATGATCGCGCCACAGGCCAGCGTGAACACCGCGATGATCGCGGCGGTGATGGCGCCGAATGTCACCAGCGGCACCGATCCGTCATAGGTTTTTTCGTCCTTGGCCACGACAAGCGTGCCGAAGAACACGAAGACCCCGATGAGCGCGCCCACCGCGAAGACGATCAGCGACAGGTAGAACCAGTGCTCGGCCATCATCGGCGGATAAGAGGTGAACATCACCGTCGAGTCGCCCTTGAGCACGGAATAGTTGGCCATCACCGCGCCCACGATCATCAGCGCGAAACCCAGCCAGGCCCATCGCGGCGTCGCCAGACGCGATCCCAGGATCACCGCCGAGGCGAAATAGAGCACTGCGATCTCGAAAAAGATGATCCAGAAAAGCAGCACGTTGGCCCCGTGTCCGGTCAGCACCAGATAGAACCAGTCTGCCGGCAGCAGTTGCACCGCAGGCCATCGCGTCAGCGCGACCATAAGGCCGAAGAACCCGCCGACCGCGAGAAAGACGACTGCCGCGACGGCATTGGCGCGGATCAGCAATTCGGCGTTTCGCTCGATGCGGCGGCCGGTGAACGGGCAAGTACGATACCTGACCTGCGGTCCGGCGTAACCGACTGCTTCGTGATCGATGGTGGTCATGTCCCTGTTCTCCCGCTCATTCGACGACGCGGATTATGCCGGTCATCGTGTGATGACCGATGCCGCAGAATTCATTGCAGACGACGCCATAATCGCCCGCCTTGGTGGGGGTCAGCGTCAAGATATGTTCATAGCCCGGATGAACCGAGATATTGATGTTGACGGGTTGCAGCGAAAACCCGTGCTGCCAGTCGGCCGACGACAGGTGGAACCGGTAACTCTGGCCCTTTTTCAGTTCCAGAGCCGGCCACCATTCCCAAAGCCGCCCTAGCATGTAGACATCGCCCCCCGCCGGCGGGCGGACCAACGGGGTGCCGGCGATGTCCACAGGCGCGCCGGATGCGTCCAACACCTGGAATTCCGTGGCGAACGCCTCGACCCGCTCGACGTACTTGTCGGGATTGACGCGATAGGTCTCGGAGGACAGGTTCTGATTGCCGATGAAGTGCCAGGCGATCATGAAGAAGAACATGAACACCCCCCAGAGGAAGGCGATGATGATCCAGGCCAGTTCGATGCCGTGGATAGGTTCCTTCCACCAGAGGCGGTTACTCGGAGGATTGATGGCCATTGCGCGACCTTTCAGGCTGCTTTGCGATCAGTTGGCGATCGGAACGGAGGCGATTTCCATCACACCCCAGATGACGTAGAGCACCGTCGGCATGGTGACGCCGATGAATAAAAGCAGGAACGGATTGTCCAGAATGCGCTGCATGGCCGGGACATGCTCAACCGGCGGCGGTGCGCCTTTTGCGGTGGTGTCGGTCTTTTCCATCTGGTCCCCTTCCCTGAGTGACAAGCCTGCGCGCACTGCCCGGCGCGCACTGCGAAGTGAGCGCGACCCGGGTGCGGACAGACTTGACGTCTGCGGCCCAGTTCTAAGGATAACCGGCTGGTTGACCACCAAATGGGCACGGCATCATGCGCCATCCCTGCTGCCAGAATACCCGTAAAGTGCGCCACGTGGCTGACGTTAAATATCAACAGTTCCGGCGCGTTGATCTAAATCAAGGACAGAGTGCGCAAATCATTGCTGGCGCAACGGCCCCCGTCGCGAAGGTGTCAGACCAATGCGGACCGGTCACCGTTTGCTCAAACCCGCTCGGTGTCTGGCCGCGCAGGGTCGACGCCACTCGGTGAGAGCGGCGGTGCGGTTGGCCTTGAAAATGTCCCGGCGGGTGAGGGCGCGCTAAGTGCTGAACTGGTTGTGGACTGAGGAACAGACTGCGACGAACTTCTGCAGATCACGTACTATTGGGTTCCAGACTCATTGATGTTCAAAGCCAAGACAAGTCGGTGGCTGCGAGTGCGATGGCTGAGAGGAAGACCTTTGGGCATCGGTCGTAGCGTGGCGGCCTCGACAGCCAGACCCTCCCTCATTCGGGCAAAGACGCCCATGTCGCCGCATCGCTGCCATCGATCATGCAGGGTCTTGGCCGGGCCATACTCCCTGGGTGCGTCGCGTCACCGCAAACCATTGCGATTCATGAAGATAGTCCTACTCGGAACACGCACCCGCGCGGCGTTTCAAAGCATCACCTTCCAGGCAAAGGGTCTTCGACCCGCGGCTTTTCGTGACTTTTGGGAAAGAACGCCCGAAGTCGCGCCATCTGTCCGTCGATCAGTCAGAAAAGATCGCTCACCATGGCCCCACAGTTCGGAGGCTTGAATCACGCAGGCCGAGCGGCCTCAAGTGAAAGAATGGGTCCTGCCTCTGGTTCGCAAGAGGGATATTGGCGGAGTGGAACGCGCACGCCGTAGAACTTTCTCTGCCTTTTGGCCATTTGGGCCCCTCTTGCGTATTCCTGTTTAGACTCATACATCGACTATCGACGATTGACGATACAGGGGGTGCAACGAATGCTCGACCCAAGCGAAAATCCCGTGCCGCTGGTTGCAGACGCCGAGGCTATCGCATCGGTGGCCAAGGCGCTGGCCCATCCGGCGAGGGTGAAGATCATCGCTTTCCTTCTGTCTTGTCCGGGATGCATTGGCGGCGACATCGTGGACCAGGTCGGGCTTGCACAATCCACGGTTTCCGAACACCTGCGCATTCTCAAGGCATCGGGCTTGGTGGTCGGCGTGATCGAACACCCAAGCATTTGCTATTCGCTCGATCCGTCAGTTCTGGCGCCCCTGCGTAGCCTTGTCGGTCTGATCGAGGCGCACGGCAGCCCCGAGGACGGCGCGCCATGCTGTTACACCCCGGATGGCTGCTTCCCAAAGGATGACCAATGATCACGCTCATCATGTACGATCCGCCGATGTGCTGTTTCACAGGCGTCTGCAGCCCTGAAGTTGATCAGCAACTGGTGGATTTCGCCGCTGATCTGGACTGGCTGACGGCGCAAGGCGCTAGGGTGCGCCGCATCAATCTGTCGCAAGAGCCGATGGAGTTGCTGGAGATCGACCCCGAGGTTGCGGTTCAGGCCTACCGCGACAGCATGCTCGGGCCCATCCGGGGCAGCCTGCCTGAGAAAGCGATCAAGGGGATCGAGGCGCAGTTGTCGGTGGCCTGCACAACCGAAATCGCCGCCTTTGACGAGTTCACCGGGCTGCTGACTGATGAAGCCCTGTTCGGCGGCTACGACCATATAATCTTCGACACCGCCCCCACCGGGCAAACCATCCGCCTGCTGAGCTTGCCCGGCGCGTGGTTGGGCTTTCTGAAAACCGGCACGGGCGATGCATCTTGCTTTGGCCCGCTGGCGGGGTTGGAAAGGCAGCGCGCGCGGTATGCGGCGGCGGTAGCCAGCCTGTCGGATGCCAGCCTGACCCGGCTGATCCTTGTCGCCCGTCCGCGCGCTTCGTCCCTGCGCGAGGCGGCACGCACCAGCCATGAACTGGCCGCGATCGGCATCACCAACCAGTATCTGGCAATAGACGGGCTGATGCCGGAAGACGCGAAAGATGACGCATTGGCAGTGGCGTTGGTCGCCAAGGATACCGCGCCGACCGGCACACGGCACCCGCTGCTTGCCGCCCGCGCCGCCACGGA
>JBATAV010000306.1:0-9130 GCA_049662025.1 Paracoccaceae bacterium
CCCCAGGTCAGCCGCCGCATGACCCGCGATGAGGTCTTGTTGGCCCGCGGCACCGCGGATGCCTTTGCCCTGCGCCGCAGGTATCACGATGAGGGCGTCTCGGCCCGCTATGCGCCAACGGGGCCACTGGCGCGCGACATCTATGACGCGATGGAAACCGCGCGCTGCGAGGCGATGGGCGCGCGCGACATGCCGGGCACCGCAGGCAATATCGACGCCAAGATCGGGCATGAGGCCGACCGCAAGGGCTATGCCCAGATCACCAGCGCGCAGGATGCGCCCCTGGCCGTCGCTGCGGGCTATCTGGTGCGTCATCTGGCAACGGGACGCGACCTGCCCAAGGGCGCGCAGAACGTCATGGACCTCTGGCGCGGGTTCATCGAAGAGCAGGCTGGCGGCACCTTGGAAAACATCGACCATGCGCTTTCCGATCAGGCGGCCTTCGCCCGGCTGGCGCGCAAGGTGATTGCCGATCTTGGCTATGGCGACCAGTTGGGCGACGACCCCGACCGCGCCGATGAGGATGAGTTGGGCGACGACGCCGAGGAGGATCAGGATTCGCCTGACTCCGCCGGCGAGGACGAGCAGGAGGGCGAGGACAGCGAGGCCAGCCCCGAGCAATCGCAAGACGAACAGCAAGACCAATCCCAGGCGCAAGTCACCATGGAAGACAGCGCCGACATGGAGCAGGGCGACGAGGCCGAACTGCCCGAGGGCGAAGCGCCGCTGGAACCGCCGCCGCCTGCTCCGCATTCCGATGCCGACCCCAACTATGCTGTCTATACCACTGATTTCGATGAGGAAATCAAGGCCGAAGAACTTGCCGAACCGGCCGAGCTGGAACGCCTGCGCGCCTATCTCGACCAACAGCTGGACCCCCTGAAGGGTGCGGTCTCGCGGCTGGCCAACAAGTTGCAGCGCCGGTTGCAGGCGCAGCAGAACCGCAGCTGGCTGTTTGACCTGGAGGAAGGCATCCTGGACGCCGGCCGTCTGGCGCGCGTGGTGGCGAACCCGACCACTCCGCTGTCGTTCAAATGGGAAAAGGACACCGAGTTCCGCGATACAGTGGTGACGCTGCTGCTGGACAATTCCGGCTCAATGCGGGGCCGCCCGATTTCCATTGCCGCGATCTGTGCCGATGTGCTGGCCCGCACGCTGGAGCGGTGCTCGGTCAAGGTCGAAATCCTTGGCTTCACCACCCGCGCCTGGAAGGGCGGCCAGGCCCGGGAACGCTGGCTGGCGCAGGGCCGCCCGCAGCAGCCGGGCCGCCTGAACGACCTGCGCCATATCGTCTACAAATCCGCCGATGCGCCCTGGCGACGGGTGCGGCCGAACCTTGGCCTGATGATGAAAGAGGGTTTGCTGAAGGAAAACATCGACGGCGAGGCGCTGGAATGGGCGCACCGGCGCATGATGACGCGGCCCGAGGTGCGCAAGATCCTCATGGTGATTTCCGACGGTGCGCCGGTCGATGATTCGACCCTTTCCGTCAACCCGGCGAGCTATCTGGAAAAACATCTGCGCGACGTGATCGCCATGGTCGAACGGCTGAAGCGGGTGGAGCTGATTGCCATCGGCATCGGCCACGACGTGACGCGCTACTACCAGCGTGCGGTGACCATTACCGATGTCGAACAGCTGGCCGGTGCGATGACCGAGCAATTGGCGGGGCTTTTCGACAACGATCCGCGGAAGCGGGCCAGGGTGCTGGGCATGCGGAACGTCGGGTAAGCGCCCCCCGGACGTGGCGCGGGCACGCCGTATCACATAAGTATTCCTGCCAGGATGAAGGGCTGAAAATGTTTCAGACGTTCGACAGCCATGCCTCTCCCGATCAGGGACCGCCCCGTCTGGCTGCGCTGCGCGAGGCGCTGGAGGCCGAAGGTCTGGCCGGCTTCATCGTGCCGCGCGCCGATGTGCATCAGGGCGAATATGTCGCGGCGCGGGATGAGCGGTTGCAATGGCTGACCGGGTTCACCGGCTCGGCCGGGTTCTGCATCGTGCTGCCGGGGGTGGCCGGGGTGTTCATCGACGGACGTTACCGCACCCAGGTGAAGGTGCAGGTGGACCTGCGTCATTACACCCCGGTGCCCTGGCCCGAAGTGAAGCCGGGCGACTGGATCCGCGACCATCTGGCCTCGGGCGAGGTCGGGTTCGACCCCTGGCTGCACACCAAGGACGACATCGCAAGACTTGAGACGGCGCTTGAAGGAACCGGTGTAACCCTGCGCGCGACCAGGAATTTCGTCGACGCCATCTGGCCCGATCAGCCGGCGCCGCCGTTGGGCAAGGCCTTTGTTCACCCTGATTCCCTGGCTGGCGAGACCAGTGCCGACAAGCGTGCAAGGCTGGCCGAAGCCCTGCGGTCAAAGGGTGAGCGCGCGGCGGTGATCACGTTGCCGGATTCGCTGTGCTGGCTGCTGAATATCCGCGGCGCCGATGTGCCGCGCAACCCGGTGCTGCAGGGCGTTGCCGTCTTGCATGACGACGCGCGGGTCACTCTGTTCGTCGACCCCGCGAAGATCGACGAGGCGGTTCGCGCCCACCTCGGCCCGCAAGTCACCTTGCGCCCGCCCGCTGCCTTCGTGCCGGGGCTGCGCACTTTGCAAGGGCCGGTGCGGGTCGACCGCGCCACCGCCCCCCTGGCCGTCGCCCAGGAACTGCAAGAAGCCGAAGTCGCGGTTTCCTGGGGCGATGACCCCTGCCGCTTGCCCAAGGCCCGCAAGACCGAGGCCGAAGTGCAGGGCATGCGCGAGGCGCATCTGCGCGACGGGGCGGCGATGGTGGAATTCCTGTGCTGGCTGGAGGCCCAGCCCCCCGGCAGCCTGACGGAAATCTCGGTCGTCCGGGCGCTCGAGGGCTTTCGCCGCGCAACCAACGCGCTGCACGACCTCAGCTTCGACACCATCTGCGGATCTGGTCCGAACGGCGCGATCATGCACTACCGCGTCACGCAGGAAACCAACCGCGAGATCGGCCGCGACGAGTTGCTGCTGGTGGATTCCGGTGCACAGTATCTGGATGGCACCACCGACATCACCCGCACCATCGCCATGGGCAACCCTGGGGCCGAGGCGCGGATCTGCTATACCCGCGTGTTGCAGGGCCTGATCGCCATCTCGCGCGTGCGCTGGCCCAAGGGCCTGTCGGGCCGCGATCTGGATCCGCTGGCGCGGTTTGCGCTGTGGGTGGAAGGGCAGGATTTCGACCATGGCACCGGCCATGGCGTAGGGGCCTTTCTGTCGGTTCACGAAGGGCCGCAACGCCTGAGCCGCATCTCGGAAGTGCCGCTGGAACCGGGGATGATCCTGTCGAACGAGCCGGGGTATTACCGCGAGGGCGCCTTCGGAATCCGGCTGGAAAACCTGATCGTCGTGCAAGAGGCGCCGAATTTGGGCGACAACCGCGCACAACTGGCCTTCGAGACGCTGACCTTCGCGCCCTTCGACCGCCGCCTGATCCTGGTGGACCAGCTTTCTCCCGCCGAACGCGCCTGGCTGAACGCCTATCACGCCGTGGTGCTGACCCAGATCGGCCCCCGACTGCCCGATCCGGTGCTGGTCTGGCTGGAATCCGCCTGCAAGGCCCTGTAACGCGGGCACTTTCCCGCGCAAGTTGCGATCGCCCGCTTGCCGCCCACCCGGTTCCGGCGCAGCCTCAGCCGCTACGTCAGGCTGGAGAAGGCGCATGGTTGCAATGGCAAGTTCGGTGCAGATCCACATCCGTCCCGCCTCGGGCGTCTGGACGGTGCGGGCAGGTGGCGCGCTGATTGCAGAAAGCGAACGTGCGCTGGAACTGATCGAGGGCACCTACCCCGCAGTCGTCTATTTTCCCCGCGAAGACACTGCATTGTCACTGCTGCAACGGTCCGAGACCGCAACCTTCTGCCCCCACAAGGGCGCGGCCAGCCATTTCGACATCATCACCCCCTCGGGCCGGATCACCGATGCGGTCTGGTCCTACGAGCGGCCAAAGCAGCCGATGGGCGCGATCGCGGGCTATGTCGCCTTCTACCCCGACAAGGTGGCGCTGGACTGCCGCTAGGCGGTTTTGGCTGCCGTCCGGCGGATGCGCTCCACCATCGCGCGCACCCCGTTCGAGCGTTGCGCCGAAAGGTGTTCGTCCAGCCCCAGCCGCGCCAGTTCGGCCGCAGCATCCACTTTTACCACCTCGTCCAAGGGCAAGCCCGCATAAAGCGCATGCAGGATGGCGATCAGACCGCGCACGATCATTGCATCGCTGTCGCCCTGAAAGTCGAATGCCCCGCCCTTGATCACCGGCCGCAGCCAGACCTGGCTGGCGCAGCCGTCCACCTTCAGCGCGGGCACCTTGAAGCTGTCGTCCAGCGGCGGCATGGCGCGGCCCAGCTCGATCACATGGCGATAGCGGTCCTCCCAGTCATCGAGAAACTCGAAGGTCTCGGCAATCTCTTCAAAGGCTGCGGTGGCCATGGTCTGCTCCTTTGCCCCGACGTAGTGACTTGCCGCAGTCCTGTCCAGAGAGCAGGGGCCAGAGAGGCCGGGGGATCGCCGCTTTTCAAATCGTGCGTCATGGGATAGCCAAGGGGCAGAGCTTGGAGACTGTCCGATGATGCGCCTTTCCGCCGTCCTTTGCCTGACGCTGATGCTTGCCGGTTGCGGTGGGTTCAAGGACAGCAAGCTGAACCCGTTCAACTGGTTCGGCCGGTCGCACGAAACGCAGAAGGTGGCCCTGCCGGAACGGCCAAAGGACCAGCGCGCGCTGGTCGAAACGGTGCTGACGATGCAGGTCGAGGAAGTGCCCGGCGGCGCCATCATCCGCGCCACCGGCCTGACACCGACACAAGGCTGGTGGAAGGCCGATCTGGTGGCCCAGCCGGTCGATGAAAATGGCAGGCTGGTGCTGGAATTCCGCATCTTCCCGCCGATCGAACGGACCGCCGTCAATACCCCGCAATCGCGCGAGGTGGTGGTGGCGCTGTTCCTGTCGAATATCAAGCTGGCCCAGGTCGGCGATATCATCGTGAAAGGCGAAGCCAACGCCCGCTCCGCCCGCCGCTGACAGGCCCGCCAGACGGCAGACCGGCCCGCCCTTTCATCCGTCCGCAAATATCCCCGCCAGAGGCACCCGCCGCCTGCCGCCGCAAGACCAGGTCCGGCAAGCGCGTCGCGCCGACCCCAGGCGCCCGAGGCGGTTGGCGCCCTGCGCCAGAGCCGAGATGAAAGGCTTGCGCCTGAAAGGCGCTCAATTGCCTTGCCGCCGGGGTCAGAGCCGGACGATGCGAATCTCGCTGCCCTTGGCTGACAGCGCCACCTCGCCCTTGCACAGGCGCAACGCATCCTCGCCAAAGGCCTCACGCCGCCAGCCCGACAGCGCCTCGACCTCGCGCCCGCCAGAGGCGATCACATCCAGATCGGCGGACGAGGCGATCAGCCGCGGCGCCACGCCCAGGCTTTCGGATTTCGCCTTCAAGAGCACCCGCAACAGATCTGCCAGCGCGCCGTTCACCTGCGGCTGGTCCTTTGCGGGGTCGATCTTCGGCATATCCTCGGGTTTCATCTCCATTCCGGCCTTCACGGCGGCGATAATGCCCTCGGCGATCTCGGGCTTGCGGCCTTCGCGCAACAGCATGCGCGAGCGGCCCAGTTCCTCCATCGACTGCGGCTTGGTCGAAGCCAGCTCCAGCAGGGCATCGTCCTTCATCACCCGGCTGCGCGGCACGTTCTGCCCCTGCGCATAAGCCTCGCGAAAGCGCGCCAGTTCCTTGACCACCGCCAGAAACCGCCCCGAGGAGGTGCGGGTCTTGATCCGCAGCCAGGCCTCGTCGGGAAGCGTCGTATAGGTGGCCGGGTCGGTAAGGACCCCGAGTTCCTCTTCCACCCATCCGGCGCGGTTGTTCTTTGCCAGTTGCGCCGCCAGCCATTCATAGATCACCCGAAGATGCGTCACATCGGCCAGCGCGTAATCCTTTTGCGCCTCGCTCAGCGGGCGGCGCGACCAGTCGGTGAACCGGCTGGTCTTGTCCAGATTGGCCTTGGCGATCCGCTTGACCAGTGTCTCATAGCCCACCTGCTCGCCAAAGCCGCAAACCATGGCAGCAATCTGGGTGTCGAACAGCGGCTTCGGAAAAGCGTTGCCCTCGACGAAGAAAATCTCGAGATCCTGACGGGCGGCGTGGAAAACCTTGACCGTTGGCTCATGCCGGAACAGATCGTAAAGCGGCTCCAGGCTCATCTGCGACCCTTCGATCGGGTCCACCAGCACGGCATCGCCGTCCTTGCCGGGCAGCGCCATCTGGATCAGGCACAGCTTTGACCAATAGGTCCGCTCGCGCAGAAATTCGGTGTCGATGGTGACAAAAGGATGGGTCTTCGCGGCCTCGCAGAATGTGGCGAGGTCCTGCGTGGTGGTGATCGTGCGCATGGGCCGTCCTTCAGCTGTCGCGGGGTCATCCCGCAAGGCCCATCCGCTATAGGGTCGAGCGGGTGAAAAGAAAAGGGTCACAGTCGGCGGGCCTTGCGCAGCGGCCCTTGGCGTGGCTTGATCGCCGCCCTGCCCGATGGATGCGGAGGTTGCAGTGCGGACACTCTGGCTGACCCTCGGCCTTCTGTTCCTTGCCTTGGGAATTCTGGGCGTGGTGCTGCCGGTCCTGCCGACCACGCCGTTCCTGCTGGTCTCGGCGGCGGCCTTCGCACGGTCTTCACCGCGCCTGCACGGCTGGCTGGTGAACCACCCGACCTTCGGCCCGCCGATCCGCAACTGGGAAGACAACGGTGCGATCTCGCTTGGCGCCAAGCGGCTGGCGATCGGCACCATGGCCGTGGCCTTCGGCCTGTCGCTTTGGCTGGGTCTGCCGGGAAAAGTATTGCTGGCGCAAGGAATTCTGATGGGTATCGGCGCTGGGTTCATCCTGACGCGGCCGTCCGGGCCTTCAGTCTAGCAGAACCGGTGTCCGATCCCCGGCCGCAAAGCGACGCAACACCTCCGGGTATAGCCGATGTTCCATCACCAGAATGCGGGCGGCCAGCGCATCCTCCGTGTCGCCGGGCCGGACCGGCACCCGCGCCTGCCCCAGGATCGGGCCGGCGTCGAGATCGGCCGTCACCTCATGCACGGTGCAGCCAGCTTCGGTATCGCCCGCCTCCAGCGCGCGCTGGTGGGTGTGCAGACCGGGGTATTTCGGCAAGAGCGACGGGTGGATGTTCAGCATCCGCCCCTGAAACCGGCGCACGAAATCGGGCGTCAGCACCCGCATGAACCCCGCCAGGCACAGAATATCGGGCCGGGCGGCAAGAATGGGTTCCAGCAGCGCGGCCTCAAAGGCCTCACGGTCGCTGCCGAAGGGCCGATGGTCCACCGCCGCCGTTGCGACGCCCATTGCGCGGGCCTTTTCCAGCCCCGACGCCGCAGGGTCGCTCGAAACCACCAGCACCGCCCGGCCCGGGTGATCGCCCGCCATGCTTTCCACCAGGCGCACCATGTTCGAGCCACCCCCGGAGATCAGGATGGCAACCCGCTTCACGAGAAGTGGCCGCCGTTCAAGTGCCCCTGGTAGAGCACCCCGTCGCCCCTCACCACCCGGCCCAGCCGGGTCACCGATTCGCCTTGCGATTCCAGCAGGCGGGTCAGCATGTCGGCTTGATCCGCAGCCACCGCCAGCATCATCCCGATGCCGCAGTTGAAGGTCTTCAGCAGTTCGGCCTCGGTCATCTTCGCCGTCTCGGAAAGCCAGCCGAAGACCGGCGGCAGGGTCCAGGACGCAAGGTCGATCTCGCAGGCCAGGCCCTTGGGCATCACGCGGGGCGGGTTTTCGGTCAAGCCCCCGCCAGTGATATGGGCCAACCCATGCACCCCGCCCGCCCGGATCGCAGCCAGCACTTGCCGGACATAAAGCCGCGTCGGAGTGAGCAGCGCCTGCCCCAGGTCGCCTTCGGAAAACGGCGAGGGCGAAGCCCAGCCCAGGCCCGACCGTTCAACCACCTTGCGCACGAAGCTGTAGCCGTTGGAATGCACCCCGTTCGAGGCAAGTCCCAAGAGCACGTCACCCTCGGCCACACCCTGCGGCAGATGGGTGCCGCGTTCCATCGCGCCGACGGCAAAGCCCGCAAGGTCAAAGTCGCCGCCGTGATACATGCCCGGCATTTCCGCCGTCTCGCCGCCGATAAGGGCGCAGCCAGAGTCTGCGCAGCCCTTGGCAATGCCTTCGATGATGCGGGCGGCCTTGTCGACCTCCAGCTTGCCGGTGGCGAAATAGTCCAGGAAAAACAGAGGCTCGGCGCCTTGGCAGACCAGATCGTTGACGCACATGGCGACAAGGTCGATGCCGATGGTGCCCACGTTTCCGGTGTCGATGGCGATCTTCAACTTGGTGCCGACGCCATCGGTGGCGGCCACCAGGACCGGGTCGGTGAACCCCGCCGCCTTCAGATCGAACAGCGCGCCAAAGCCGCCCAGCCCGCCCATGGTGCCCTTGCGATCGGTGCGCCTCGCGGCTGGCTTGATCCGCTCGACCAGCGCGTTTCCGGCGTCGATGTCGACCCCGGCCTCGGCATAGGTCAGCCCGTTTTGCCCATTGCTCATGCCCGTCCCCCGGCCCGGAATTCGCGTTTCCGCCCGCATAGACCAAAGCCCCGGCGGGTGCAACGACGCGAGGTGACTTGACCCTTCGGCGGCATCTGTTACCCAAGACAGTGGTAGGGGCCCGTAGCTCAATGGTCAGAGCAGGGCGCTCATAACGCCTTGGCTGGGGGTTCGAGTCCCTCCGGGCCTACCACCCTAACCCCTTGACCTTAATGCAATGGGGCAAAAGGCTTGAACTTTTTGGGGTTGTTCGTGCGCTCCCCTGTCAAGCGGAACTCTGTGGAGTGGCTGTCCTTTCCAGTTGGGAATGCCTTGGCCCCGGATATTCCAGAGGTTTCGTACGTGGCTTGGCCAGGTAGGGATTTTCCGCCGGTGAACAGGTCAAGATTTGCTTCCCTGGTTTCGCCCCCCGGAAGCGTCAGCGAAGAGCGACGTCAATCTCATCCCGCAAGAACAACTCGCCATTCGGCGAATAGAGGCAAAGATCGACGGCCTTGATCCAGGTTCGAACGCTGCCGTGATGCACTCGGCTTTCCTTCGCAACCGAGCTGATGGTCGCGAATCTTCGGTA
>JBATAV010000307.1:0-2095 GCA_049662025.1 Paracoccaceae bacterium
GCTGTTCTGCACGCACTTCAACGACTTCCGGAACATCTCGATGACGCGAGGAATGGCTGAAACCCGGCCATTCGATGATTTGCGGCGAAGGGCCGGGACGGGCTCGCAACCGCATTTTCCACCTTGAACCGCCTTCCCGCGTTTCACGCCCCGTGGCCGTCCAGCCAAAGCCGCGCCGACCCCTTAACAAAACCTTACCGGCCAAAGGAAACCCCTTGCGTTCAAAGCCTTGCGCGCCCGTCCCGAGTCGGGACGACGCTCAGCCCCAATCCAGCACCACCTTGCCCGACTGCCCCGACCGCATCGCCGCAAAGCCCTCTTCGAACCGGTCCACCCCGAAGCGGTGGGTGATCACCCCCCTGACATCGAGGCCGTTTTCCAGCATCGCGATCATCTTGTACCAGGTCTCGAAAATCTCGCGCCCGTAGACGCCCTTGATGGTGATGGCCTTGAAGACGATCCGGCTCCAGTCCACCGGGGATTTCCCCGGAGGAATGCCCAGCATCGCTATCCGCCCGCCCATCACCATCGCCTCGATCATCTGATCCAGCGCCTGCTGATTGCCCGACATCTCCATCCCCACATCAAACCCCTGCGCCATCTTCAGCCGCGGGAAGCAATCGCGCAGATCCTCGCGCGAGACGTTCACCGGCACCACATCGGCCACCGTCGCCGCCAGATCCAGCCGGGCCTGGTTCACATCGGTGATCACCACATGCCGCGCGCCGACATGCCGCGCCACCGCCGCCGCCATGATGCCGATCGGCCCCGCCCCGGTGATCAGCACATCCTCGCCGACCAGATCGAAGGAAAGCGCAGTGTGGACGGCATTGCCCAGGGGATCGAGGATCGCCCCGATCTCATCATCGATCGCGTCGGGCAAAGGCACCACGTTGAAGGCGGGCAGCCGCAGGAATTCGGCAAAGGCGCCCGGCTCATTCACCCCGATCCCCCGCGTCTCGGGGTCGAGATGGAACTTGCCCGCGCGGGACTGGCGCGAGTGCCGCCCGATCAGATGCCCCTCGCCCGAACACCGCTGCCCCACCGCCAGATCCGTCACATCGCGGCCCAGAGCCACGATCTCGCCGGCAAATTCGTGCCCCGTGACCAAGGGCACCGGCACCGTCCTTTGCGCCCAGTCATCCCAGTTCCAGATATGCACATCGGTGCCGCAGATGCCGGTCTTGTGGATGCGGATCAGCACGTCGTCCGGCCCGATCTCGGGCACCGGGCGGTCCTCCATCCACAGACCCGGTTCCGCCTTCGCCTTGACCAGAGCCTTCATCACAACACCCCCACGGCCTTTCCGGCCTTTTCAAACGCTTCCAGCCCGAAATCGAGGTCCGCACGGGTCAGCCGTGCATTCATCTGCGTGCGGATGCGCGCCTGGCCCTTGGGCACCACGGGAAAGAAGAACCCCGCGACATGGACGCCCCGTTCCGCCAAGGCCACAGCCATTGCCTGCGCCAGAGGCGCCTCGTCCAGCATCACAGGCACGATGGGGTGCGATCCGGGCAGGAGCCGGAAGCCAAGTGCCTCCAGCCCTGCCCGCCAACAGGCCGCATTCTCGGCCAGTCGCGCGCGCAGATCATCGGCCGCCTCGACGATATCAACGGCCGCCAGCCCCGCCGCCACCACCATCGGCGGCAGCGCGTTCGAGAACAGATAGGGCCGTGCCCTTTGCCGCAGCAGGTCGATCACCGGCTGCGGCCCGGCGACATAGCCGCCAAGCGCACCCCCCAGCGCCTTGCCGAGCGTTCCGGTCAGAATGTCGACCTCGACCCCGGCATGGGCCGGCGTGCCGCGCCCCTGCGGCCCCACGAATCCCGTGGCGTGGCAATCATCCACCATCACCAGGGCATCATGGCGGTCAGCGAGCGCGCGGATGCTTTTCAGGTCGGCGAAATAGCCATCCATGGAGAACACACCATCGGTGACGATGACGATGCGCCGCGCGTTCGCGGCCTTGGCCGCCTGCAACTGTGTTTCGAGGTCATTCATGTCGCCATTGGCGAAGCGGAAACGCCTGGCCTTGGAGAGGCGCACGCCATCGATGATGGAGGCGTGATTGAGAGAATCCGAGATGATGGCATCC
>JBATAV010000308.1:0-1713 GCA_049662025.1 Paracoccaceae bacterium
GGCGCATGGCCGAGTGTTTCGACACCCTCGAACCAGACCGCGCCGCCGCCGTGCGCGGCGCCTACCTGACCGGCCTCAGCTACGCCGATCTGGCCAGACGCCATGCCGTGCCCCTGAACACCATGCGCACCTGGCTGCGCCGCAGTCTCGCGCGACTGAAGGAGTGTCTGGACACATGACCGACACCCCCTTCACCCCGCGCGAAGAAGACGAAGCCCTGGCCGCCGAATATGTGCTGGGCCTGCCCGATCTTGCCGAACGCCTCGGCATTGAGGCGCGGATCAAGGCCGATCCGGACTTCGCCGCACTGGTGCAGGCATGGGAGGCCCGGCTTTCCGGCCTGAACGACGCCTTCGACCCGGTCCCCGCCCCGAACCTGCTGCCGCAGATCGAGGCACGCCTGTTCCCCACCCCCGCGCGCCCGGCCCGGCGCGGCCTCTTCTGGCTTCTGGCGCCCCTCGCTGCTGCCCTGGTGCTGGCCGCGATCTTCTTCCTGACCCCGCGTGAAGCGATGCTGGTGGCCTCGGTCTCCAGCGAAGATGCCAGCCTGGTCTATGAAGCGCGCAGCCTGGGCGATCAGCTGACCTTCACCCGCGTGGCCGGAACCGCCGCCGCACCTGGCAAGGTGCATGAGATGTGGATCATCGCGCCCGGCGCCGACCCCGTGTCGCTGGGCCTTCTGGAAGACACCGCCCTGACCGTGACCTATCCGATCCCGCCCAAAGGCTGGACCCTTGCGGTCACGCTGGAACCCGCGGGCGGCGGGCCGGGCGGCAAGCCGACAGGACCAGTCATCGCTGCCGCCGAAATCGGCGCCTGATCACAACGCCTTCACGGTTGCGTGATTGGCGAAACTTGCCGCAAGCCCTTGCGTATCTCCGGTCAGGAAGGCGGGAATGGTCCCGCCGGACAACCGGGAGAACCACCATGAAAACCATCCGAATCGCTGCCCTTCTGGCCCTTTGCGTTGCCATGCCCGCCTTTGCCGAAAACCCGATGGTTGGCGGCGCGGCGATGTATGAAAACAAGAACATCGTCGAGAACGCGCTGAATTCGGCCGATCATACCACGCTGGTGGCCGCCGTGCAGGCTGCGGGCCTGGCCGAAACGCTGATGGGCCCCGGCCCCTTCACCGTCTTTGCCCCCACCAACGAAGCCTTCGCCAAACTGCCCGCAGGCACGGTGGAAACCCTGCTGAAGCCGGAAAACAAGGACCAGCTGGTCAAGATCCTGACCTGCCATGTGGTGGCAGCCAATGCGATGGCCTCTGACATCGTCGGGATGATCGAGGCTGATGGCGGCATGCACAAGATCGGCACCGTCGGCGGCTGCGAATTCACCGCGATGATCGAGGACGGCATGGTCAAGATCAAGGACGGCATGGGCAACGTGGCCACCGTGACCATCGCCGATGTCAAGCAGTCGAACGGCGTCATCCACGTCATCGACACCGTGCTTCTGCCCGCGATGTAAGTCCCCGGTCCACGGGCAGAATCCGGCCGCCGGGCGCAAGCAGTCGCCCGGCGGTTCGGCCTTTTGCGGCTGTGCAAGGGGTTGCCAGACCCCTGCCCCGCGCCTAACCTTCGCCGGTGATTTCAAAGCGGAGTTTTGCATATGTTTCGTTCGGCCGGTCTGGTTCTTGCCACCCTCCTGTTGCCGTCGGTCGCCATGGCCGAAGGAAAATCCATCATCGTCCTGGACGGTTCCGGCTCG
>JBATAV010000309.1:0-5185 GCA_049662025.1 Paracoccaceae bacterium
GCGTTTTCCGTCATTCATATTTCGTAAATCGCAACGCATCATCGCACAAGGGGTCTATGGTGGCCGGGTCAAAAGGGGGATTCCATGCCGCTGTCCATGAACCGCGAAGTTTTCATCACCTGTGCCGTCACCGGATCGGGCGGCACGCAAGACCGCAGCCCGCATGTGCCGCGCTCGCCCCAGCAGATCGCCGACAGCGCCATTGCGGCCGCCAAGGCCGGGGCGGCGGTGGTGCATTGCCACGTCCGCGACGCTGAGACCGGCAAACCCGCCCGCGACCCGGCGCTGTATCGCGAAGTGACCGAACGCATCCGCGACTCGGATACCGACGTGGTGCTGAACCTGACCGCCGGCATGGGCGGTGACCTGCTGTTCGACGGCACCGAGACCATGAACCGGATGAGCCAGAAATCCGACATGGCGGGTGCCACCGAGCGGGTGGCCCATGTGGTGGAATGTCGGCCCGAGATCTGCACCCTCGACTGCGGCACGATGAACTTCAACGAAGCCGATTACGTCATGGTCAACACCCCCGGCATGCTGCGCGACATGGCCAAACGCATGGTCGATTCCGGCGTGCGGATCGAGATCGAGGCGTTTGACACCGGCCATCTGTGGTTTGCCCGCCAACTGGCCGAGGAAGGCATCATCCCCGACCCGGTCCTGGTGCAGCTTTGCATGGGCGTGCCGTGGGGCGCGCCGGATGATCTGAACACCTTCATGGCCATGGTCAACAATGTGCCGAAGCACTGGCACTGGTCGGCCTTTGCGCTGGGCCGCAACGAGATGCCCTATGTCGCCGCCTCGGTGCTGGCCGGCGGCAACGTCCGCGTCGGGCTGGAAGACAACCTCTGGCTGGGCAAGGGCGTCTTGGCCACCAACGCCCAACTGGTGGAACGCGCCTGCACGATCATCGAGAATCTGGGCGCCCGCGTCATCACCCCCGCCGAAGTGCGCACCCGGCTGAATCTGGAAAAGCGGGCGCCGCGTTGATCCGCCATGGATGACCAGTCCTTCCTTGGCGCGATTGCTGCGATGATCCTGATCGGGGCCTTTGTCTTCGGCCTGTGGCCACGCGATTTTCGCGGCATGGCCATCGGCTTTGCGCTGGTCTGCGCCTGGGTGCTGGGCTTTGGCGCTTTGGATATGGCAACCCGCGGCCTGAACGCCTTTGGCACCAGCCTGTTCTTCCTCGGGGCGGCTGTCTTGGGCGGGGTGGGCGCGCTTGTCGGCCTGGGGACGCAATCGCTGGTCCTCGCATCGGGCGGGCGCAATGCCATGGTCATTCGCGGCGGTGGCGTGGTGGTGCTGGTGGCGGCGTTCTTCCTGCTTGTGTCGCTTGGTCGGGTCTGAGGCATGCGGGTCAGGATCATGCGCATCTTCGCAATTCTGGCCGTGATCGCCTTGTCGTCCTGCGTGGACGAAGGCCCGCAAGGCCCGCAAGGCAAGAAGCTGACCGAGGCCGAGCGGGCCGAATGCCTGATGCGCGGTGGCTCGACGGGCTACGGCGGGCTGTTTCCCGATGAGCTTTGTTTCACGCCGATGAAGGATGCGGGCCAGTCCTGCACCAAGGCGGGGGATTGCGAAGGCCAATGTCTGGCCGAGACCAAGACCTGCTCGAAGGTCTCGCCGATCTTCGGCTGCTACCAATATCTGGATGAGACCGGCAATCCGGTCGACATCTGCGTGGATTGAAAGGAACCAAAATGACGCGCAAGGCGGCAATCATCGGTGGCGGGGTTATCGGCGGCGGCTGGGCCGCGCGGTTCTTGCTGAACGGCTGGAACGTGTCGGTGTTCGACCCCGACCCCGAGGCGCCCCGCAAGGTGGGCGAGGTGATCGACAACGCCCGCAAGGCCTTGCCCGCGCTGTCGGATGTGCCGATGCCGGAAGAGGGCAAGCTTTCCTTCGCGGGCACCATCACCGAAGCGGTGGAAGGGGCTGAATACATTCAGGAATCCGTATCGGAGCGACTGGATCTCAAGCATCGCGTCTTTGCACAAATCCAACAAGTCGCGCCCGGCGTCTTGATCGGCTCATCAACTTCGGGCTTCAAACCATCGGAATTGCAGGAAAACGCCCCCGATCCGGGGATGATCTTTGTCGCCCATCCGTTCAATCCGGTCTACCTTTTGCCGCTGGCCGAGGTCGTGCCCAGCCCGAAGAACCCCTCCGAAGCAATCGAACGCGCCAAGAAAATCCTGCGTGAAATCGGCATGTTCCCGCTGCACGTCCGCAAGGAGATCGACGCCCATATCGCCGACCGTTTCCTTGAGGCGGTCTGGCGCGAGGCCCTTTGGCTGGTCAAGGACGGCGTCGCCACGACGGAAGAAATCGACGAGGCCATCCGCATGGGTTTCGGCCTGCGCTGGGGCCAGATGGGCCTGTTCGAAACCTACCGCGTCGCCGGTGGCGAGGCCGGCATGAAGCATTTCATGGCGCAGTTCGGCCCCTGCCTGACCTGGCCCTGGACCAAGCTGATGGACGTGCCCGAATTCAACGACGAACTGGTCGACCTGATCGCCGGCCAGTCCGACGCGCAATCCGGCATGCATTCGATCCGCGAGCTGGAACGCATCCGCGACAGCAACCTGATCGGCTTTCTGCGGGCGCTGAAGGAACGCAACTGGGGTGCCGGCAAGGTGCTGCGCGAACATGACGAGGCCCGCGCCGCCACCTTCTTCGGCAAGATCGACACCGGACCCAAGGCCGAACCGCTGGCCTTGGCCCATATGCAGGTGCTGCCCGGCTGGATCGACTACAACGGCCACATGACCGAAAGCCGCTACTACTTTGCCAATTCCGAAACCGTCGATGCCTTCCTGCGGCTGATCGGGGCGGGGATGGAGTATGTCGCCGCCGGACACAGCTTCTATTCCGCCGAAACCCACATCCGCCATCTGGGCGAGGCGCGCTTGGGCGACCGGCTGACCGGCACGCTGCAGATCATCAGCGCGGATGAAAAGCGGTTCCGGTCCTTTGTGCGGATCATGCAGGGTGACGAATGCGTCGCCACGGTGGAACAGCTGTGCCTGCATGTCGACATGAAGGAAGGCAGGGCCGTGGCCGCCGCTCCGCAGGTCTGGGCCAAGCTGAAAGCCATCGCCGAGGCCCATGCCGGGCTGCCGCTGCCCGAAGGTGCTGGCCGCGCCGTGGGGCAGAAGAAGTGACCCGCCGGGTTCTGATCACCGCAGGCGCCAACGGGATCGGGCTGGTCATGGCCCGCGCCTTCGCGGCACGTGGCGACCGGGTCTGGGTCACCGACATCGACGCCGAGATGCTCGCCGCCCTGCCGCCCGGCATTCGCGGCAGCCATTGCGATGCCGCGTCCGAACCGGCGATGGAGCTTTTGTTCAGCGAAATCAAAGCCGACTGGGGTGGCCTTGACGTGTTGGTCGCCAATGCCGGGATCAAGGGCCCCACCGCAGGCATCGAGGACATGCCGCTGGAAGGCTGGCATCAATGCCTTGGCGTCAACCTTGATGGCGCGATGCTGGCCGCACGCGGCGCGGCACGGATGATGAAACCGGCCGGAAAGGGGGCGATGGTGTTCCTGTCATCGACCTCGGGCCTGTATGGCACACCGTTCCGCGCGCCCTATGTGGCGGCGAAATGGGGCGTCATCGGGCTGATGAAAACCGTGGCGATGGAGCTTGGCCCGCACGGCATCCGCGCCAATGCGATCTGCCCCGGTTCGGTCAACGGCCCAAGGATCGATCGGGTGATCGAAGCCGAAGCCGCCGCCAAGGGCATGACGCCCGATGCGGTGCGCCAGGGCTACGCCTCGGGCACTGCGCTGAAACGGCTGACCGATGCGGATGACGTGGCCGAGATGGCGCTTTTCCTCGCCTCTGACGCGGCGCGCATGGTCTCGGGCCAGGCGCTGGCGGTGGATGGCATGACCTACAACGTTGATCCGTAAGGGGATGAAATGGATTTCGGGCTGAGCGAAGAGCAGCAGATGATCGTCGAGACAACCCGCGCGTTTGTCGAGGCAGAGCTTTACCCGCACGAACTGGAGGTCGAGCGCAGCGGCCATCTGCCGCTGGAACTGATCCGCGAGATCCAGAAAAAATCGATCGCGGCGGGGCTTTACGCCGCCAACATGCCGGTCGAGGTGGGCGGCGCGGGCCTGGATACCCAGACCTGGCTGCTCTACGAAAAGGAACTGGGCCGGGCCAACTACGCCCTGCACTGGACCTGCGTTGCGCGCCCCTCGAACATCCTTCTGGCCGGCAATGCCGAACAGCGCGAACAATATCTGATGCCCTGCATCCGCGGCGAGACCTGGGATTGCCTGGCGATGACCGAACCCGGTGCGGGCTCTGACCTGCGCGGCATGAAGGCCAGCGCGCGGCAAGACGGCGACGACTGGGTGCTGAACGGCACCAAGCATTTCATCAGCCACGCCGATCTGGCCGGCTTTGCCATCGTCTTTGTCGCCACCGGTGAAGAAGACACCCCCCGCGGCCCGAAAAAGCGGATCACCGCCTTTTTCGTCGACAAGGGCACCAGGGGCTTCACCGTGCGCGACGGCTACCGCAACGTCAGCCACCGCGGCTATACCAACGCCGTGCTGGAATTCGACGATTGCCGGTTGAACAAGCGGCAGATCCTGGGCGAGGTCCACAAGGGCTTTGAAGTCGCCGGCGCCTGGCTGGGCGCCACCCGCCTGCAAGTCGCCTCCACCTGCCTTGGCCGGGCCGAACGCGCGCTGGGCCACGCGCTCAGCTACGCCGCCGAACGCAAGCAATTCGGCCAGCTGATCGGCAAGTTCCAGGGGATTTCGTTCAAGCTCGCCGACATGGCGATGGAGCTGAAGGCCGCCGAACTGCTGACCCGCGAGGCGGCATGGAAATACGACCAGGGCAGCGTGACCGAGGCCGACATGTCGATGGCCAAGCTGAAGGCCACCGAAGTGCTGGCGATGATCGCCGATGAGGCGATCCAGATCCACGGCGGCATGGGGTTGATGGACGAGCTGCCGCTGGAGCGCATCTGGCGCGACGCGCGGGTGGAGCGGATCTGGGAAGGCACCTCGGAAATCCAGCGCCACATCATCAGCCGCGAACTGCTGCGGCCGCTCGGCGCGTGAGGCGTCCGACCGGGGGCCAGCCCCCGGACCCCCGGGATATTTTTGCCAAGATGAAGGACAAGGCCGCCGTGCAACCCAAGAATGCCGTAA
>JBATAV010000310.1:0-4996 GCA_049662025.1 Paracoccaceae bacterium
TCGCCCGCCCGTGCTGCCTCGACCCCGGCATTCAGCGCCAGAAGGTTGGTCTGAAAGGCAATGTCGTCGATCACATCGGTGATCCGGGTGATCTGGCGCGAAGAAGTCTCGATCGCCTCCATCGCGGTGATGGCTTTGCGCACGACCTGGCCGCCCTCTTGGGCCTGACGGCCGTTTTCGGCCATGGCACGGTCGGCATTGGCGGCGTTTTCGGCGGTCGACTGCACGCTGGCCGTCATCTCGTCCAGCGCTGCGGCGGTTTCCTCCAGCGTCGCGGCCTGAGTTTCGGTCCGGTTCGACATGTCCTGCGCGATCGAGTTGAACCCGGTTGCGCCACTGTCGATCGACTGCGCCGTCTGCCGGATCATCTCGATCGTGTCGGCAAGCGTCTTCACCACGTCGTTGAAATTCTGCCGCAGGTCCTGATACCGCTCGGGGAAGGGGTTGGCGGGCGGGCTGTCGATGCTGGCGGTCAGGTCAAGCGCGGCCAGCCGGGCAAGGCTGGCGGTCAGTTCGCCCATCACGCGGTTCTGTTCGGCCTCGCGCAAGCGGTCCTGTTCGGCCAGAGCCTGCGTTTCCAGGATCGAGGCGCGCCAGGCATCGATACCGCGGGCAAATCCGCCGATCTCGTCCTTGCGCCCAGAGGCAGGCACCTCTCCACCCAGCTGACCCGCGCGGATGCGATCCATCACCTGTTGCAAGGCGCCAAGCGGTTTCAAGAGCCGGCGGTTTCCGAAAGCCAGCAGCGCGGCGCCGATGGCCGAGGCAACCAACAGCGCAATTGCGATTCGCAGGCGTCCGTCATGCAGCAACCCGGCCATCTCCGACTCGGGCACCAGGTGGACCACCCCGCCGATGACCTTGCCCACCGAATTGCTGATCGGCCAGACACTGACAGTGTACTGTCCTCCGAACAGATCCGCACGACCGTCATAGTGCTCGCCCGCCATCAGTTTGGCGCGGGCCGGATAGTCGACACCAAGCGGCGTGCCGTCCTGACGCTTGCCAGCCGTGTCCCTGAGACTCGTTGTCACACGGATGAAATCCTCACGCGCCGGATCCCAGCGCAGCAGGGTGAATTCGACCCCGGTCATCCGCTTGATTTCATCGACGAGCTCGTGCGAGGTGAAATCCGGGATACTCTCCCAGATCGTGTCGGCAACCTCCCCGTCAGCGTCGATCCTGAAGCTGAATCCTGGGTTCTCCCTTGCCGTCAGGTCGGCTCCGACCCGTTCCGCCGTCTTCATCGTTTCTTCGAACTGGGTGGTCATCATCGACTGCAACGCGTGATCGGCCATGTAAAGCCCCACGCCGGAAAGCAGGGAAAACAGGGTCAGACTGATCAACGTCAGCTTTGCCGCCAGCCCGAGAGATAGAATGCGCTTCATCCGGGTCTCGCTCCATTTCCAGATTTCCCACCCGGAATAGCCGGCCAACGGTTGAGATTCGGTTAGCCGCATTCCCTTCGCCAAGATTATCTGCTTTCCCGACGCGCACGAATGCCCCCCTGTGCCCGTCATTCCCGAGCTTGCCCTGCCAGACCCCACCGAAGCCGCTGCCACTGTCCCGAGGGGCTGACCATCGCCCCGCTCTGACCCTTTCCCCGCGCCGCCCGCAACGGTATACGAACGTATGCGGCAGACCCTGACCCAGATCCACGACGCCCGCGTCAGCGCAGGCACCCTGCGCCCCGACCCGGGCCAGCACGCCGTCCTGCCTCTGCTGGAAAGCCTGCGCCTGTGGCTTGAGGAAAACGCCACCCGCAAGGTCGGCCTGTTCGCCGGCCTCTTCGCAAGGCCCGCCATGCCACCCCCCGGCCTTTACCTCTGGGGTGGCGTCGGGCGCGGCAAATCCATGCTGATGGACCTGTTCTTCGCGGCAACCGAAATCACCGCCAAGCGCCGCGTCCACTTCCACGCCTTCATGCAGGAAATCCACCACGGCATGCATGCAGCCCGCCAGCAAGGCGTCGAGGACGCCCTCGCCCCGGTCGCCGACAGCATCCTGCGCGACACCCGCCTTCTGGCCTTTGACGAGATGCAGATCTCCGACATCACCGATGCCATGATCGTCGGCCGCCTGTTCGAGAAACTGTTCGCCGGCGGCGCGGTCATCGTCACCACCTCGAACCGCCCGCCCGAGGACCTCTATCTGAACGGCCTCAACCGCGCGATCTTCCTGCCCTTCATCGCCATGCTGCGGGTGCGGATGCAAGTCAGCGAATTGGAAAGCCCGAACGATTACCGCCAGCACCGCCTGTCCGGCGCGCAGGTCTACTTCCACCCCGCCGGTCGCGCCGAGGGCAAGATCAAAGCCATCTGGCACGACCTGACCGGCGGCGCTGCGGGCGAGCCGCTTCGCCTGCCCGTCAACGGCCGCGAGGTCGAACTCCCCCGCTTCGCCTCCGGCATCGGCCACGCCACCTTCTGGGAACTCTGCGCCAAACCCCTCGGCGCCGCCGATTTCCTGGCCATCGCCGCCGCCTGCCGGGTGCTGATTCTGGAAGACATCCCGCAGCTGTCAGCCGCCAACTACAACGAGGCGAAACGCTTCGTCATCCTGATCGACGCGCTGTATGAGGCCAAGGTCCGCCTGATCTGCTCCGCCGCCGATGAGCCAGAGCGGCTCTACATCGAAGGCACCGGCAGTTTCGAATTCGAACGCACCGCAAGTCGCCTGCGCGAAATGCAAAGCGCCGGTTGGGGGCAGTGATGCTGGCCGCGCGGACAAAGAGACCATATCTGGCGTCTTTTCCGTCGCTTTGTGGGGGTCAGGGCTTTTGCGCGTCCAATACCGTGCTTGCGATATTCCCGGCGGCGAGACTCGCGATATAGTTCATCCGCCGAGCGACGAAATCGGGTCCAAGCACGACCTCATTGGCTTGTTTCTGATCGGGCGTCGGCGTTCGGCCAGACGCTTTCATCTGGCGGGCCAGTTCAAGATGCGCGCTCGTCTCGTCGTCAACGGAAAGCACCTTGAAACCTGCCGCGGCGAACAGATCAACAAGCGCATCCCGCGACTGGACATGGCTGCCTGATGCGGCTGTCGACCAGGGCAACGGATAGGTCGGATCGCCCGTGCCGGCGGTCACTTCGGTCCACAACAATCTGCCGCCCGGCTTCAGAACTCTGAAGGCTTCCTTCAGCACTGCAAGCTTCCCGGGCAGGTTCATGCCAACGTAAAAGCCGTAGGCATGATCAAAGGTCGCCGCTTTCATCGGCATTTCCGCCGCGTCCGCTTCGATGAAATCGATCTTGTCCTGCAGACCACACAACCCGCAAAGATCGTTTGCCGCCGCAACAAAATCCGGTGTCACGTCGACACCGGTGACCCTGCAGCCGAAGGTCGTTGCAAAGTAACGCGCAGGTCCCCCGATACCTGAACCGATATCAAGCAGGTGGTCCTGGGGTCGCGGGTTCAACCGGGCGGCATGATCCTGGGTCGCCAACAGCTCTCTGCCGTGCAGTTGATCATATGGGTAAAGTTGCTGCGCCTGAAGCGGGATGCCGCTGTCGGGTTTCCAGGGTATGGCGGCAAGAATCTTGGCAGCGATGTTTGCGGCGCCATAGTGATCCTGCACTGACTGGGTCATCGAACTGTCCTCGGATTGCGGAATTCCTGGCGATGGGAAGGGTCGACTCAGCTCCTGAATACCCGGCCGACAGATTTCAGCACGAAACTTGTCGATATGCAGATACGACCCATTCCACGACCCCGGCTTCCTCGAAGGAGTCGGCGGTTGGTCACGTTTTCGGCGCGCTGGATCAGGTGGTCGATGCTGGCGCAAAACTGCGCCGCAAACAGGAGTCTCGCAAGCACTAATTCGGTGGGGCACCCGAAACCCGGAATTTCACCGGGAACGTGATGCGTGACCAAAAGAATCCTCTATGCCTGACCGATTCCGCGAAGGACTCAACGCGGAAACCCCTCCCTCCACGGGCCTTGTTCGGCTCCGCGCCCGCGTCTTCCTTGTGAAAATATCCCAATGAAAGCGTGAATGCCCGCATTCGCGCGCGGGGGCTCGCCCCGGCCCTGCCCCAACCGCCAGCGCCGCTTCAAACGCTGCGCGTCAGCCCGCCGTCCACCCGCAGGTTCTGCCCGGTGATATAACCCGCCCCGTCCGACAGCAGAAACGCCACCGTCGCGGCGATTTCGTCGGCCTTGCCATAGCGGCCCATCGGCACCATCTGGCGGCGTTCCTCGGTGCCGGGCAGGCTGTCGATCCAGCCGGGCAGCACGTTGTTCATGCGGATGTTCTTGGCCGCGTAGGTGTCGCAATAGACCTTGGTAAAGGCCGCCAGCCCGGCCCGCGCCACAGCACTGGTAGGAAACATCGACGAAGGCTCGAACGCCCAGGCGGTGCTGATATTGGCAATGGCGCCGCCGCCTTGCGCCTCCATGATCGGGGTCACCAGACGCGCGGCGCGCACGACGTTCAGGAAATAGACCTCCATCCCGCGCAGCCAGTCGGCATCACTGATCTCCAGTATCTGCGCGCGTGGCCCGTGGCCGGCGCTGTTCACCAGCCCGTCGATGCGGCCCCAGCGCGCCATCACCGCATCGACGGCGCGCTTGATGTCCTCGGGGTTCTGGTTTGATCCGGTCACGCCGACACCGCCCAGTTCGGCCGCCAGCGTCTCGCCCTTGCCGGATGACGACAGGATGCCGACCTTCCAGCCCAGGCCCGCCAGATGCCGCGCACAAGCGGCCCCCATGCCCGACCCGCCCGCCGTCACCAAAACCACCTTGTCGCCTGCCATGACCTGCCTCCTGTCGCGTGAATGTCGATTCCGCCACTCTGGCGCTTTTGGCGACAAAGGTTAAGCCTTCCTTAAAATCACCGCCAACCCATTGAAATCGTTTTCCTGGACTCCGCGTCCCGACTCGGGACGCTAGCCCAGCGCCTGCCAGATCAGCCGCAGCGCCATCGCGGTCGAGGTCACGACCAGAAGCGGCCGGATCAGCCGCGCCCCCACCCGCATCGCCACCCGCGCCC
>JBATAV010000311.1:0-14849 GCA_049662025.1 Paracoccaceae bacterium
CTGAAGGCCCCGGTTGCCGGTGTCGCCATGGGTCTGATCCTGGAAGATGACGGAAAATTCGCCATCCTGACCGACATCCTGGGCGACGAGGATCACCTCGGCGACATGGACTTCAAGGTGGCCGGCACCGAAGCCGGCATCACCTCGCTGCAGATGGATATCAAGATCGCCGGCATCACGCCCGAGATCATGAAACAGGCTTTGGCGCAGGCCAAGGAAGGCCGCAAGCACATCCTGGCCGAGATGAACAAGGCGCTGTCGGCCCCGCAGGGCTTCAGCGAATACGCGCCGAAGATCGAGACGATGTCGATCCCGACCGACAAGATCCGCGAAGTGATCGGTTCTGGCGGCAAGGTCATCCGTGAAATCGTCGAACTGTCGGGCGCCAAGGTCGACATCAACGACGATGGGATGATCAAGATCGCCTCGAACGACGCTGCCGCCATCAAACGCGCGCATGACATGATCTGGTCGATCGTGGCAGAGCCGGAAGAAGGCCATATCTACACCGGCAAAGTGGTGAAACTGGTCGATTTCGGCGCCTTCGTGAACTTCTTCGGCAAGCGCGACGGTCTGGTGCATGTGTCCCAGATCGCCAACAAGCGCCTGAACCACCCGAATGAGCTCTTGAAGGAAGGCCAGGAAGTGAAGGTCAAACTTCTGGGCTTTGACGAGCGTGGGAAGGTTCGCCTCGGCATGAAGATGGTCGATCAGGAAACCGGACTGGAACTGTCTGCCGAGCGGCAGAAAGAAGAAGCCGAGGGCTGATCGCCTTAACACCGTTGCACGAAGGCCCCGGCACCCCCGGGGCCTTTCGCATTTCGTGGATCATTTTCTGGCCATCAACGCGCCCCGGCTGCTACCCTTTGCCAAAAGAGGCAGGCATGAGCGACGATTTTGGCGACGAGGCCGCAGGGCCTGACGATGACGGCGACGCTTCCGTCAGCGTCGATGCCTTCGCGATCCAGCGCCAGCGCGTGGCCGAAATGGGCGGCTTCATGCTGGAGATGCAACACCACGTCCTGACTTGGTTGCCGGGTCGGGGTGAACGGCTGGTGGTCAGCTTCGACAACCTCGCTGCCGTGCGCGAGACCGAAGACCGCATCATCTGGGGCCAGAAATTCCTGATGGCCTCGGGCTACGACATCCTTGGCCTGCAGATCAAACGCCGTGACTGGTATCGCGATGCGGAAACCATCCGCGCGCTGGAAGACCTGCGCGACGACGGCTTTTTCCGCCGCTTTCCCGCGGTGTCGATGTATGGCTCTTCCATGGGCGGCTTCGGCGCGCTGGCCTTCGCGCCCCTCGCGCCCGGCTGCACCGTGATGTCCTTTGCCCCCCAGCGCAGCCTGGACCCCGCGCTTTGCCCCTTTGAGTCCCGCTACCGCCACGCCCGCCTGACCACCGACTGGTCGCTGCCCTTCGGCGACGCCGCGATCGGCCTGAAAGCCGCCTCCCGCGCCTATATCGCCTATGATCCGACGCTGCCCGATGATGTGCAGCACGCGCAGGCGCTGGACGCACCCAACGTCACCTTCCTGCCGATGCGCCATATGGGGCACAAACTGCCCCCCGGCCTGTTGAAGATGGGCCTTCTGAAAACCATCTCGCAAGCCGCCTTCGAGGCCCGGCTGGAAAGCCCGGAATTCGCCCGCCTGATGCGCGCCCGCCGCGACAGCCTGCCGTGGAGGGTGGAACTCCTCGCCCGCTGCAAGGCGCGCGGCCACCTGCGCCTTGGCCTGCTACTGGCCGAAAAGATGATGGCCGACCGTCCGCACTGGAAGATCCGCCACCAGAGGAAAGACCTTGCCGCCGCCCTTGCGGCCGCAAAAGCCGCTTAGACCGGGCGCTTGGCAAACCGCAGATAGGGCAACCTGATGTCCAGTTTGCCGAATTTCTCGGCCGCCTGCGCGTCGTTCAGGCTCATCGCCACGATGATATCCTGCCCCGGCATCCAGTTGGCGGGCGTTGCCACCGGCACCCCGTCGGTCGCCTGCACCGCATCCAAAGCCCGCAGGACCTCGGCGAAATTCCGCCCCACGCTCATCGGATAAGTCATGGTCAGCCGCACCTTCTTGTCCGGCCCGATGATGTAGACCGTCCGCACCGTGGCGCTGTTGGCAGGCGTGCGGCCCGCCTCGGGCAGGTAGAACTCGGCCGGCAGCATGTCATAGGCCTTGGAAACCGTCAGCGAGGTGTCGTCGATGATCGGAAAGTCCGCAGGCGAGCCTGCAAAAGCCTCGATATCGCGCTTCCACTTCTGGTGATCGGCCACCGAATCGACCGAAACCCCGATCACCTTGGTGTTGCGCTTGGCCCATTCCGGCGCCAACTGCGCCACAGCCCCGAATTCGGTGGTGCACACCGGCGTGAAGTCGCGCGGATGGCTGAAGATGATGGCGTAAGACCCGCCCAGCCAGTCGTGAAACCGGATGGTGCCGGCGGTGCTTTCGGCGGTGAAATCGGGGGCGATGTCGTTGATGCGGACGGCCATGGGGATCCTCTTGGTTTATTGATGACGCCCAGATAACCCTTTGCGCGCCCGGTTTCACCCCCCTACCCGCCCGCCGCGACAATTGACGCCACCGCAACGCATCTTGCGCCCGCGCGCCGTCAGCGCCATATTTGATCAAATCCCCCGAACGTGGAGTCCGCCATGCTGACCAAGCGCAATTTCTACATCAACGGCCAATGGGTCGCGCCCGCCAAGGCCCGCGATTGCCAGGTGATCAACCCCTCGACCGAAGAGCCCTGCGCGGTGATCTCGCTGGGCGATCAGGCCGATACCGATGCCGCCGTCGCCGCCGCCAAGGCGGCCTTTCCGGCCTGGGCCGCCACGCCGCCTGCCGAGCGCGCCCGGCTGGTGCGCGGCATCCTTGACCAATACGAACGCCGCCTGCAGGAATTCGCCGAAGCGATCAGCATGGAAATGGGCGCGCCCATCGACTTTGCGCTGTCCAGCCAGGCGCCCTGCCTGCCTTGGCACACCACCAACTTTCTGCGCGCCTTCGACGCCATCGAATGGATCAGGCCACTTGACCCGCAATCCCCCGACACCGCCGTGGCGATGGAGCCGATCGGCGTCGTCGGCCTGATCACGCCGTGGAACTGGCCAGTCAACCAGATCGCGCTCAAGGCCATCCCCGCCCTGCTGGCGGGCTGCACCTGTGTGCTGAAACCCTCCGAGGAATCGCCGCTCAACGCCATGCTCTTCGCTGAATTCTGCCATGACGCCGGCATTCCCCCCGGCGTCTTCAACCTGGTCAACGGCGACGGGCCGGGCGTCGGCACCCAGCTTTCCACCCATCCCGATGTCGAGATGATCTCCTTCACCGGCTCCACCCGTGCCGGACGCGCCATCTCCAAGGCCGCCGCCGAAACGCTGAAGCGCGTCACGCTGGAACTTGGCGGCAAGGGCGCCAACCTTCTGTTCGCCGATGCCGACCCCAAGGCGGTCGAACGGTCGGTTCGCCACATGATGAGCAACGCCGGACAGTCCTGCAACGCCCCCTCGCGCCTTCTGGTCGAACGCTCGGTCTATGACGCCACGGTCGCCAAAGCCGCCGAGGTCGCCGCTTCCATCAGGGTCGGCCCGGCCAACGACCGCGGCGCCCACATCGGCCCCGTGGTGAACAAGCGCCAGTGGGACCAGATCCAGGGCTATATCCAGAAAGGCATCGACGAAGGCGCCCGCCTTGTAGCCGGCGGTCCCGGCCTACCCGAGGGTTTCAACCGCGGCTTTTACGTCAAACCCACCGTCTTTGCCGACGTCACCCCCGGCATGACCATCGAGCGCGAGGAAATCTTCGGCCCCGTCCTGTCGATCATCCCGTTCGAGACCGAAGCCGAGGCGGTCCGCATTGCCAACGACACCCCCTACGGTCTGACCAATTATGTCCAGTCGGGCGATCCCCTGCGCACCAACCGGCTGGCCCGGCAGCTGCGATCGGGCATGGTCGAGATGAATGGCAAGTCTCGCGGCGCCGGGGCGTTCTTCGGCGGCGTCAAGCAATCGGGCCGCGCCCGCGAAGGCGGTCTCTGGGGGCTGGAAGAGTTTCTCGAACCCAAGGCGATCTCGGGCTTTGACTTCAAACTGACCGACGCGGCCGAATAGGCCTGGAGCCGCGCCTGTCAACCCTCGGTTTGATGGGCGCGGCCGCACAGAACCCGCGAAGTTGCGGCTTTGGGTGCGGAGATCTGTGGAAGACGCTTGGAAGACGTTCAGAAGACGCAAAGAAGACCGTCAAACGACGCTTTCCGGCAATCCTTTGCGTCGCCCATTGCTAGCCTCTTGGCGACCCGGAGGCCCCATGACCGCACACCGCCACCTCACCTCGCCTTTGCAATTGCGCGGCCAGACCCTGCGCAACCGCATCGTTTTCGGCGCCCATACCAACAACATGTCCGATCAGGGAATTCCCGGCCCACGACAGGGAAAATACCTTTTGGAACGGGCACTTGGCGGGGCCGCCATGGTGGTCTGCGAGCCCGTCCCGGCGCACCGGACCGGCGTTCTTACCCGCGGAAATATCGCCCATGAAAGCGACGCCATCATCCCGCATTTCCGCCGCATCACCGATGAGGTGAAAGACGCCGGCGCTGTCATCCTGCAGCAAATCTACCACATCGGCGCCCATGGCGATTCCGACCTCTCGTTCCAACCCCACTGGAGCCCCTCCGGCGGCCCCAGCTACCATGATTCCGACGGTTCCCACCGGATGACTGTCAATGAAATCAATGAGGTATTGGACGCCCACGTCGCCGCCGCCGTTCGGGCGAAAGCCTGCGGATTTCAGGGCGTCGAGGTCTGGGCCGCCTACCATTCGCTGCTGGATCAGTTCTGGACCCCGTGGTCAAACACCCGAGACGACGACTGGGGCGGCAGCCTGGAAAACCGCACCCGTTTTTCCCGCACCCTGATCGACCGCGTCCGCCGTGACTGCGGCGAAGATTTCATCGTGGGCCTGGCCATCAGCTACGCCCCAAGCTTTCCCGGTGCCACGCTAAGCACCGAGAATCTCTGTGAAATCGTCGAAATGCATGACCGCACTGGCCATATCGACTATGTCACTGTGGGCTACGGCGGCTACCTTGAATTCGAAGGCATCATCCCCGCCTTCACTCTCGGCGAAAAGCTGACCACCCCGCTGACCGCGCAACTTAAGTCACTTGTAAAGCACGCCAAGATAACCTCCGAGGCCGGAGTCAGGACCCCTGAAAACGCCGAAACAATCCTTTCTGCGGGCGAGGCCGACCTCGTTTCCATCGTCCGTGGCCAGATCGCCGACCCGCATCTTGCGAACAAAGTGATGGAGGGGCGCAGCGAGGACATCCGCGGCTGCATCTCGTGCAACCAGATGTGTTGGGGCCGCCGGTCGCGCGACTACTGGATTTCCTGCCTGATCAACCCATCTGCAGGCCGCGAGTTCGAATGGGGCGGCGACCGATTCAGCACGACCGCCAGCCCCCGGAACGTGCTGGTCGTCGGCGCCGGTCCTGCCGGGCTGGAGGCCGCCCGCGCCGCCGCCGACCGTGGCCATATCGTTGAGATCGTTGAAGCTTTGCCAAAGATCGGCGGGCAGTTCCGTCTGGCAGGTCAGCAACCGCGCAGGGCGCAGATTCTGGACCTGATGGATTGGTATGAACGTCGGTTCACAAAACTGGGGGTCACCCTGCGCTTGAACACCTTTCTTGACGCAGACGAGATCACCGCGCATCGCGCCGATACCGTCATCCTCGCCACCGGATCCCTGCCCGACGAAAATGCATTCCAGCGCTGGCTGCCACATGAAACTCGCCTTCCCGGCCTGGGAAACGGCCATGTCCATAGCCCCGAAGCCATTTTGCGCCGTGAGGCAAGGCCGGGTCACGAAGTCATCGTGCTTGACGAAGGCAGCAACTGGCGCGGCGTCGGCACCGCCTGGTGGCTGGCCGAACAAGGCCATAACGTGACCATTGTCACGCCAGAAGCCTTTGTCGGAAAAGAGATTTCCCGCACCGCCGCCGATGGTGCGGCCCGCCGCGCGCTGGCTGCTAAGGGCGCAGGATTCATCACTGAGAGCCTGATCGCCCGCTGGCACGGCAACGGCGCCACCGTCCGCAGCCTGCTGACCGGCGAAGAAACCCAAATCGCCGCCAGCGCACTGGTCATGGCCACCACCAACCGCAGCTTCGACCCCTTCCCCGAAACCTTCGTGGGCAAACAGACCCATCGTATTGGCGATTGCGCGACCCCCCGACTCGCCGCATATGCCTTCCACGAAGGCCGCAAGCTGGCGCTGACCCTTTAGCGGGCTGCTAAGGAAATCGCCAACGCTCCGCGCCATCCAGCGGACACCCCCAACCGTCAATCGGCGCAAACCGTAAAACCGTTCCCGACGCCGGACCCCTTCAGCCTGTCAGGCGACGCGGGCGAAACTGTCGGCCCGCGCAATCGCCCACGCTTCGCCGAATCGAACCGAAGAGCCCGGGTCTGCCAGCAGTTGCCCCGGCGTAAGATACTCATATTGCTCGGCAAACGAGATCACTTTGTCTGACGACGCCCGGCGCAGAAAATGATGCGGGCGCAACTCGGACGGATGCGAAAGGCCAGCCGCCGCGACCAGTTCCGACAGCGCATGCAGGGTATTGCGATGGAAATTCTCGACCCGTGCGGCTTTGTCGGGCACCACAATGGCACGTTGGCGCAACGGGTCTTGCGTGGCCACCCCGGTCGGGCATTCGCCGGTATGGCAAGACTGCGCCTGAATGCAGCCGACCGCGAACATGAAGCCGCGCGCCGCATTGCACCAATCCGCCCCCAGCGCCAGAACCTTGGCCATGTCGAAGGCCGAAGTGATCTTGCCCGAGGCCCCGATCCGCACCCGGTCGCGTACGCCTATGCCGACCAAGGCGTTGTGAACAAAGGTCAATGCGTCACGCAGCGGCATGCCGACATAATCCATGAATTCAAGCGGGGCGGCGCCGGTGCCGCCTTCCTTGCCATCGACCACGATGAAATCGGGGGTGATCCCGGTTTCCACCATGGCCTTGCAGATTGCCATGAATTCCCACGGATGGCCGATGCACAGCTTGAACCCCGCCGGTTTACCACCCGACAGATCGCGCATCCGGGCGATGAACTCCAACAACCCGACAGGCGTGGAAAAACAGGAATGGAAGGCCGGTGAGTTGCAGTCCTGCCCCATCGGCACGCCGCGGATTTGGCTGATTTCTTCGGTGACCTTTGCGGCGGGTAGCACCCCGCCGTGGCCTGGCTTGGCGCCCTGGCTCAGCTTCAACTCCACCATCTTCACCTGCGGATCGGTTGCCGCCTCGGCGAATTTCTCCTGATCAAAGCCCCCATCCTCCGCCCGCGCGCCGAAATAGCCGGACCCCAGTTCCCACACCAGATCGCCGCCGTTTTCGCGGTGATAGGGCGACACGCCGCCTTCGCCGGTGTCGTGGAAAAAGCCGCCCAACTTCGCCCCCCGGTTCAGCGCCCGGATCGCATTGGCGGAAAGCGCACCATAACTCATCGCCGAGATGTTCAGAAGCGAGGCGGAATAGGGTTTTGCGGACCCTTCCCCAACCGTGACGCGCAGCTTTTCATGCGGCAACGGCGCCTTCGGCGTGATCGAATGGTGCAGCCATTCGTATTGTTCCTGATAGACGTCGAACTGGGTGCCGAAGGGGCGCTTGTCCAGCTCTTTCTTGGCGCGCTGATAGACGATGGAGCGCTTGTCGCGTGGGAAGGGGGCACCGTCCTTGTCGCCCTCGAAAAAATACTGCCGCATCTCGGGGCGGATCGATTCCAGAAAGAACCGCAGGTGCGCGGCGACGGGATAGTTGCGCAAGACCGCATGACGGGTCTGCCGCAGATCCTGCGCGCCGATCAGGACCGAGCCAAGGCAGATCAGCGCCAAAGGCAACATCCACCAGACCTGACCATGCCAGAGCAGCATGAGGCCCGACAGCAGCACCGCGAACACGGCGGGCCAGGTGATCAGCGCATAGCGCGGGATGAAGATGGTCGAGAGGGCGGGCACGGGATACCTCCGGGCGGTTTCGCGCCAGAGTTAACCATGGAAGTTTTAAACCGGTTAACGAAAATCAGAACGGGCACGGAGCCGTGAAGCAGATCCAGTCACCGGTGTCGGGGTGGTGCAGGCCCAGGGTTTCGGCATGCAGCATCAGGCGCGGATAGTTTCTTGCGGCCCCTTCCGCGTAGATCGGGTCGCCAAGGATGGCATGACCCAGGGCCAGCATGTGCACGCGCAACTGGTGGCTGCGGCCGGTCTTGGGCGACAGGCGCACCCGAGTCTCGTCTGGGCTGCGGCCGATCACTTGCCAGTCTGTCTGCGCCGGGCGGCCGTGGTCGTGGCTGACCATCTGGCGCGGCCGGTTCGGCCAATCGGTGCAAAGTGGCAGGTTGATATTGCCGCAGTCCCCTGCGAGCGCGCCCTCAACACGGGCAATGTAGGTTTTCTGCGCCCTGCGCTTTTCGAATTCCTGCCCCAGAAAGCCTTGCGCCGCCTTGGTGCGGGCAAAGATCATCACCCCGGACGTGTCGCAATCCAGCCGATGCACCAAAAGCGCATCCCAGCGTTCGGCCTGGAGGCGGCTGATCAGACAATCCTCGCGCCCTTCCAGCTTGCCCGGAACCGACAGCAGGCCCGCGGGTTTGTCCAAAACCAGGATGTGCCGGTCTTCGTGAAGGATCGCCAGCGGCACATCCGGCGGCGCATAGACGAAATCACGGATCATACGATGCTGTGGCCTTCGGCGCGCAGGCGGTCGGCGAGGTGGCGGATGTGGGCCGGGCCGACCTCGCAGCAGCCGCCGACGATGGTGGCGCCCGCCGCCACCCATTGCAGGGCGAAATCGGCATATTTCTCGGGCGTCAGGTCGTGGCGGTGGGTCAGTTCCTTTACCGTGGGCGCATTCTTCAGGAAGTTGCCGGAGATGTGGGTAAACCCGTTGGCATAGGCACCGAAGGGGCGGCCAAGGGTCTTCAGGACGAGCAGCGCTGCCGACATCGATTCCGGGACGGAGCAATTGGCAAGAACGGCATCCACGCGGTGCGCCTGAAGGATGCGCGACAGGCCGGCAACCGGTTCACCCGAGCGCAGCTTGCTGCCGTCATGATCATCGACCGAGACGGAAAGCCAGACAGGCTTTCCGGCCTCTGCCGCACCAATCACCGCGCCTTCGGCCAGGTCGAGCGACGACATGGTCTCAATCAGGATCAGATCGACATGCGCGGAAAAAAGGCGTGCGATCTCGGCATATTTCGCTGCGGCCTCCGGGATGGGCGGGGTCAGATCAGGGCGGTAACTGGCGACAAGCGGGCCGAAAGAGCCGGCAATGCGGCCCCGTCCGCCGTTGGCGGCGCGGGCCTCGTGCACCTCGGCCAGCGCGCGCAGGTGCAGGGCGTGAAACCAGGGATCAAGGCCGAAACCCGCCAACCGGTCGTGGTGGATGGCATAGGTGTTTGTGGTGGCCACGGTGGCGCCGGCGGCGAAATAGTCGGCGTGGATATCGCGGACAAGCCCTGGGTGGTCGATCATCACGCGGGTTGCCCAAAGGTTCGTCGGTTCATCGCCCGAGCGTGCGACCAGTTCCTGGCCCATTCCGCCGTCGAGTAAGGTGATCTGCGCCATGTTTCGCCTCCGGCCATGCAGCTGGCAGCTAGCGCGACGGGCGCGGCAAGATCAAGGGTCTCGTCTTCTAACCCCAGCCGGGGCAGGCGGGAAGGCCATCGGTCAGGTCGTAGTAGGTGCCCTTTTCAGCGGTGAAGATATGCGCCGTCAGGCGTCCCCCGGTGGGGTTTTCGATGCAGCCCGCTTCGACCGAGAAGGCGCCATCCGCGGCACGGAAGAACAATGAGGTGCCACAGGAGGGGCAAAAGCCGCGTCTGCCGCCGCCGGGGGTGACGTGTTCGGCCAGATGACGGTTCTGCCAGTGAACTGCGGATTCCTGCGCATCAAAGCTGGCGGAAAAATGGCCCGAGGTCTTGCGGCACTGAGTGCAATGGCAGGCGGTCACCTCGCCCATCGGGCCGGGGAGGCTAAAGCGGTTCTCGCCGCAGAGGCAGACGGCGTGCAGCGTCCTGGGCGCGGCGGTGAGGCGTGGTGGGGGGCCGCCTGCGGGGTCGTAGTAGTCGCCCGCGTCTTCATGGAACCAGGTTTCGCCCATGGTCAGGCCGGTCTCGCCGTCAAACGCGCCGCCGGCGATCGAGATGCGGTCTTCGCCTTCCGGTTGCCAGAACAGGAAGGCCCCGCAATGGTGGCAAAAGCCGCGCGTGGCGGCGGGGCTGGCGCGATACCAGACTAGGCCTTCGTCTCGGATCAGGCGAAAGTCGCGGTGCTAGGCAAACGTGGCAGCCCAGAAATGGCCCGATTGCTTGCGGCACTGGGTGCAGTGGCAGGCAATGACGTGGCGGTCGGGCCTGGCCTCGAATTCCACCGCGCCGCACAGGCAGGCGCCGTGCAGCATTACCGGGCCTCACGGAATACTTCGGACAACAGCGGCACCAGCCAATCCTCATCGGCGCGGGTAAAGGCGGCGGGGGTGTCGCTGTCCAGGTCCAAAACGGCCAGAAGCTGCCCCGCGCCGTTCCATACCGGCAGCACCAGTTCGGAACGGGTCGACGAGGCGCAGGCGATGTGGCCGGAAAAGGCATCGACATCCGGCACGTTCTGGATTTCGCCGGTCCGCGCGCAGGTGCCGCAGACCCCGCGCGAGAAAGGGATCACCAGACAGCCGTGACCACCCTGATAGGGTCCGACCTTCAGAAGTTCTGGCGCCACGACGCGGTAAAAGCCGGTCCAGTCCGACAGGGGGTGGCGGGCGTGTATTTCGCAGGCCAACGTTGCCATCAGCGCAACGGCATCAGTCTCGCCCTGGGTCAGGGCGAATATGGCCTTGCTGGCGTCTTCGTAGTCCATTCAATATCCCAACGCACAGCCGTCCTTGCGGGGGTCGGAGCCGCCGGTCAGAACGCCATCCTCGCCAATCACAATGGCCTGCGCCCCGCCCAGGGGCGTAGCGGGAATCGACACCGCATGGCCCATTTGCGCCAGTGCGGCGCGGGTGGCGTCGGTGTAACCGCGCTCCACCTCCATGCCCTCGGGGCCGGAAAAGCTGCGCGGGCCATCCATGGCGGCCTGCACGTCCAGCCCGTAGTCGGCAATGTTGGTGACAAAGCGCGCGTGGCCGGTGGGCTGATAGGCCCCCCCCATCACGCCAAAGGGCATGATCACGCGGCCCGCACGGCGAATCATGCCGGGGATGATGGTGTGCATCGGGCGCTTGCCCCCGGCGGCCTCGTTCGGGTGGCCCTGGGTCAGGGTGAACCCCGCGCCGCGGTTCTGGAAGTTGATGCCGAAGCGAGTCGATGCAAGGCCCGAGCCGAATCCCCAGAAGATCGAATAGATCAACGAGATCGCCATCCGGTCGCGGTCGACGACGGTCAGGTAGACGGTGTCGCGGTGGATGGCCTCGGTCAGCGGTGCCGGGTCCGGCATGGCGCGAGCGGGGTCGATCAACCGGGCCAGCCGGTCGGCAGTGTCTTGCGACAACATGTGATCGATTCGCGGCGCTGGATCAGCGATAAAGCGGTTGCGCGCGTCATGGGCCAGCTTGGCGGCCTCTGCCTCCAGATGCGCGCGAAGGGCGCCGAAGGGCGCCAGCGACTTCAGATCGAACCGTTTCAGGATGTTCAGAATCAGGATCGCGGTTGCACCCTGGCCGTTCGGCGGATGCTCCAGCAGTTCCAGATCGCCATAGGCTCCTGCAACGGGCTTGGTATAATCGCAGGCGGTGGCGGCAAGGTCGTCAAGCGTGTGGCTGCCGCCAAGGGCGCGGAGCGAGGCAATCATGTCCTCGGCCACCTCGCCTTCGTAGAACCCCTTGCGCCCGTCCCTGGCGATGCGGCGCAACACTTCGGCCTGACCGGGGTTGCGAAAGACTTCGCCAACCCGGGGGCCGCGGCCGTTGAAGGTAAAGATCTCGCGGGCGCGGCCTTGCAGGACGGGCAGGTCGTCGGCCCAGTCAAAGGCAGTGCGGGGGGCAACGGGGACGCCGTCTTCGGCATGGCCAATGGCGGGGGCAAGGATGTGGTCCAGGGCCATGCTGCCGTGATCGGCGTGCAGGCGGCAAAAGGCGTCGATCGCACCGGGAAGAGTGATGGAATGGACGCCGTGAAGCGGCATATTGCCGTGACCCTCGGCCCGCAGGCGGGCGGCCGAAAGGCCCGCAGGCGCCCGGCCAGAGCCGTTCAGCGCCAACACATCCTCGCTCCCGCCGGGCTTCAGCAGGACAAAACAATCACCGCCGATGCCGGTCATCTGCGGCTCTGCCAAGCCCAGGACAAAGGCGGCGGCCAAGGCGGCGTCTACGGCGTTTCCGCCAGCTTTCAGAGTGTCGATTGCCGTCAGGCTGGCGAGCGGATGCGATGTGGCCGCCATGCCGTTCAGAGCATGGACCGTCGAGCGGCCTGGCAAGTGGAAATCACGCATGAAGGCCTCCTTCTCGGGGGAAGCCTAAAGCGGATCGGCACGCGGCGAAAGCAGGCAAGGAGGTAATGGGGCAGCATGCTGTCAGATTGGGACAGAGCCTCGGCGATCTCCGAAAGAGGCCCATCGAACCATCGGGACCGCTATCGCAGGGCAAGCTGCGGCGGTGCCCGAAGTTGCGCCGTCGGCATGCTAAGAACCTCGGCGCCGGGACTGGGTGGGGGCTGTTGATCCCGGCGCCAAGGTGAAGCCTTATGCAGCTACAGGTACCTATATGGCGGGCGGTCGGGGCAGTTTTAGGGGGAAAAAATGGCCGGATCACGTCAGTTCCGACGAATTCGAAACGATCACCGCTTCAGCGGCCGGATTGTTCCGCAGGCAGCGAAAAGCTCAACCGATTCACGGATCCCATCCGTTCGTAGCAGAGATCCGTGCTGAGGGTTCGAATCAGGTGCCAGCCGAAGCCCCCTTCGGGCAAATCCGCGGGATCGGGCGGATTGCCGGCAGGGGGGGCATTACCAGGCATGGCTGTCCCTTCGTCCTCGATCCGGCAGTGCAGACGCCCTTCGCCCAGCGATAGAAACAGAAAGACCGAACCAGCTTTGGCCGCATAAGCGTGCTCGACAACGTTATTCAGCACTTCGGCCAGCACGATTTCGGCGGTATTTCGATCATCGACCGATAGCCGGGTCAGCGGCTCCCCTTCCAGCGCCTGCCGCAGTCCCTCCCTCACGGAGTGCGGATCCGAGGCCATTCGAAACTGTGCGACAGCTTGCATGTCGATGGTGTCTGTCTGAGGTTTCGCCCGAAGCCCCGCCTCGTCAGCCGGCATTCCGCAAGCCTTGGGCAAGGGCCGGGTGGATGGTGAAGATGCTGTCCATCCGGGTCAGGCGGAACACCTTTTCAACCGTGGCGGTCAGGCCCGACAGCTCCAGCTTGCGGTCGGGCGCCAGCAGTTTCATGACGGCGACCACCGCGCCGAGACCCGAGGAATCCAGGAAATGCACGGGGCTGAGGTCCAGAATGACCCGGTCGCAGGGTGTCTGGATCAGATCTCGCATGCGTTCCTTGAACTGGATCGCTCCGGCGGCATCGATCCTGTCTTCGGCGACACGGATGACAAGCGTGGTTCCGTTCATTGCGGCTTTCAGTTGCATGGCCCTGATCCTTGTTGCGGCTTTGCACCGAAACTAAGGGAGAAGGGTTATCAACCTGTAAGCGACGCCCGAAAAAACCGGGGTCAGTTGAGCTGAAACTGCAAGGGGTAGCGGCCATCCTCGAAATCGCCAAACAGATCGCCCAGATCGGGGTGGTCGACCGGCTCTCCGGTCTCGTCCGGCACCAGGTTCTGTTCGGACACATAGGCGACATAGTAGCTCTGGTCGTTTTCGGCCAGCAGGTGATAGAACGGCTGGTCTTTCGAGGGGCGGCTGTCTTCGGGGATGTTTTCATACCATTCGTCGGTATTGGAAAACATCGCATCCACATCGAACACGACACCGCGGAACGGGTGCTTTCTGTGACGAAGCACCTGCCCGATATGATACTTGGCCTGCGTTTTCAGCATAGCGTTGCGTCCCCCAAGATTGGTTAGTAATCCCATGGGCGCCTGCTTGTCCACCTGACAGGCGGACAGATAGGGAAACAGTCTGTGGACCTTATTCTCACAGTGCTTGAAATCGTCGCCCCGGTGGCGGTGCTTGCCATGGTCGGCTTCCTTTGGGTCAAGCTGGGCCATGATTACCGGCTGGAGTTCGTGACGCGGCTGACGATGACACTGTCGGTACCCGCGCTGATCTTCACCGCGCTGATGAAGACGAAGATCGAACCGGCGGCGCTGCGCGATCTGACACTGGCGGCGATCTTCGGCTATGGCCTTCTGACGGTTGTGTTTTTCGCGCTGACGCTGGTCTTGCGGCTGGATCAGCGGACCTGGCTGGGGCCGCTGATCTTTGGCAACACCGGCAATGTCGGCTTGCCGCTGGCGCTGTTCGCCTTTGGGCAAGAGGGGCTGGACTATGCCGTCGTGGTCTTTGCGGTGATGGCGGTGTGGTCGTTCACCTTCGGGCTGTGGCTGGTGGCGGGCGGTGGAAATCCGCTGCGGGCGATGAAAGAGCCGATCGTCGGGGCCACGCTCTTGGGCGCATTGTTTCTGTGGCAAGGCTGGCAGACGCCGGAATGGATGACCCGGTCGCTGGACCTGTTGGGCCAGATCGCGATTCCCGTCATGCTGATCACGCTGGGGGTGGCGGTGGCGCGGCTGTCGGCGGGGCATCTGGGGCGGGCCTTTGCGCTGTCAGCGCTGCGGGTGGTGGTCTGCTCGGCGCTGGCGGTGGGGGCGGGGCTGGCGCT
>JBATAV010000312.1:0-1703 GCA_049662025.1 Paracoccaceae bacterium
TACGCTCCTCACCAATCGAAATGGTCTTCGCCAAGCTCAAAACCCTGTTCCGCAAAGCCGACGAACGCACCATAGAAGCTTCATGGCGGCGCGTCGGAACCCTGCTCGACACCTTCACACCAGACGACTGCCAAAACTACCTTCGCCATGCCGGTTACGCTTCAATATGAATAGGACACGCTCTAACCTGCCGGCTTGTGCTGCGCCTTGCGCCTGATGGACCTGCCGCTGGTTGCCCCTGCTGCCGCAGGGGGCTGGTCCTGATGCCAAGGCGTGAATTTTTTGGGGAGTGGGTGTGAATGGAACTGTTGTTTGTGTTGCCGCTGTTGCTGCTGGGCCTGGCAATTGATGCGATGTCTGGCGGCGGAGGGGATGGCGGCTCGTCCAACCCCGATGACGAACCGCTTGACCTTCGCGGCGGCGCCGAAGACGACACGCTGGAAGGCGGCAATGGCGACGATCTGGTGCACGGCGGCGGCGGCAATGACCTCCTGATCGGAAACAGCGGCGAAGACAGCCTATTCGGCGAAGACGGCGACGATGTGCTGCAAGGCAACGCCGGCAACGATCTGGTGGATGGCGGCGATGGCTCCGACAACCTGCGCGGTGTCGCGGGCGAGGATACGCTGACCGGTGATGCGGGCAACGACACCCTGGCGGGCGATACCGGCAACGACGATCTGGACGGCGGCGCCGATGATGACTTCCTTTATGGCGGGGCGGGCGACGACAGCCTTGCCGGGGGCGACGGCCGCGATCTGCTGTCGGGCCAAGAGGGCAATGACAGCCTCTCGGGCGATGCGGGTGACGACCAGCTTTCGGGCGGCGCCGGGGATGATTCCCTGAGCGGCGGTCTGGACACCGACCGGCTGCTGGGCGGCGACGGAAACGACAGTCTCGACGGCGGTGGCGGCACCGATTTCCTGCTGGCCGGCGCGGGCGATGACACGCTCTGGGGCGGGGCGGACAGCGACCGCCTGCTGGGCGAAGACGGCAATGACTATCTGAACGGCGGCGCAGGCGACGACACCCTGCGCGGCGGCGACGGCAACGATGCCATGGATGGCGGAACCGGCAACGATTTCGTTGCGGGCGGGGCTGGCGACGACACGATCCACGGCTATGACGAAGACACCATCAGCGGTGGCGAGGGCAATGACCTCATCAGTGGCAGCGGCCATGTCACCATGTCGTCGGGCGATGGTGTGGACGAGATCCACGCCGAACGTGACGGCGAGGATTTCCCGAAGGTGACCGATTATGTCGCCGGGCAGGATGACTACCACTTCCAGATCTACGACCCGGCGCTGTATTCCGCGACTGTCACGCTGGTCGAGGTTGCCAACAGCGAAGGGGGCGTCGATACGCTGGCGCAGATCAACGGCCTCAGCTATCTGCGCATCGTCGGGGTGGCAGCGACCGATGTCGATCTGACCGACTTTCAGCCCATCGACGTCAGCGTTGCGGCCTGACAGGCTTGGCCAGAAGGTTAAGAAACCCTTAACCTGATCAGGTCAAGCCATTGATTTCATTGATGGCACGCGGGCGTCCCGACTCGGGACGCCTAAAACCCTGCGGCTCGCAGCAGGGCAGCCCCCGCCACCGCCGCCACCGCCGCGCCCACATCATTTCGCGTCCACAGCGAGATCGCCATCGCCGCCCCCAGCGCCAGCGCCTCGACCACCCCCCCGGCGGCCATGGCC
>JBATAV010000313.1:0-4571 GCA_049662025.1 Paracoccaceae bacterium
ATCAAATTCCTTGAAGCCTGCCTCGTTTGATCATAATCTGGCAGAAAGCCGGGGCCCGATGCCCCGCCGATTCTGCGAGGGTTTGCCATGAACATGATCACCAACCACCTGCCCACCGAAGAGCTGCAGAAGCTGGACGCGGCGCATCACATGCACCCGTTCACCGACGCCAGCGGGCTGGCATCTAAGGGCGCGCGGGTGATCACGCGCGGGCAGGGCATCTGGCTGACCGACAGTGAGGGTCACAAGATCCTCGACGGCATGGCGGGGCTGTGGTGTGTGAACATCGGCTATGGCCGCAAGGAACTGGCGGCCGTGGCGGCCAAGCAGATGGAAGAGCTGTCTTATTACAACACCTTCTTCCAGACCACCCATGTGCCGGCCATCGCCTTGGCCGCCAAGCTGGCCGAACTGGCGCCGGGCGATCTGAACCATGTGTTCTTTGCCGGATCGGGGTCCGAGGCCAACGACACCAACATCCGCCTGGTCCGCCGCTACTGGCAGGTCAAGGGCAAGCCGGAAAAACGGGTGATCATCGGGCGCTGGAACGGCTATCACGGCTCGACCATGGGCGGCGGCAGCCTTGGCGGCATGAAGCCGATCCATTCGCATGGCGGCATGATCGACGGGGTCGCGCATATCGGCCAGCCCTATTGGTGGGCCGAGGGCGGCGAGATGTCTGAGGATGACTTCGGCCTGGTGCGCGCACGCGAGCTTGAGGCGAAGATCGAGGAGCTGGGTGTCGACAAGGTCGCGGCCTTCATCGGCGAGCCGATCCAGGGTGCGGGCGGGGTAATCGTACCGCCCAAGACCTACTGGCCGGAGATTCAGCGGATCTGCGACAAGTATGGCATCTTGTTGATTGCCGATGAGGTCATTACCGGCTTTGGGCGCACCGGCAACTGGTTCGGCAGCCAGACCTTCGGCATCAAGCCGCATATCATGACCATCGCCAAGGGTCTGTCGTCGGGCTATGCGCCGATTGGCGGCTCGATCGTTTGCGACGACGTGGCCAATGTGATCGCCGAGGGTGGCGAGTTCTTCCATGGCTACACCTATTCCGGCCATCCGGTGGCGGCGGCGGTGGCGCTGGAGAACCTGCGGATCATTCAGGAAGAGGGCATCGTCGAGCATGTGCGCGACGTGGCCCACCCCTATCTGGCAGAACGCTGGCATGCCCTGGCCGATCATCCCTTGGTGGGCGAGACCAAGCTGGTCGGTCTGATGGGGTCGTTGATCATGACGCCGGACAAGGCCAGGCGCGCCAGGTTTGCGGGCGAAGAGGGCGACGTGGGTTTCCGTTGCCGCGAGCGCTGCTTTGCCAATGATCTGATCATGCGCGCGGTCGGAGAGCGGATGATCATCGCGCCGCCTTTGGTGATCACGCCGGCGGAAATCGATGTGCTGATGGATCGGGCGCGGAAATCGCTGGATGAGTGCTATGCCGGCCTGAAGGCCGATGGGCTGATGGTGGCAAAGAAGGATTGAGGCGGGGTGTCCCGACTCGGGACGCCTGTGAAAGCTGACTGAAGTCAATGGGTTGGCGTTCCTCTTCAGACTTTCTTTACCAATTGGGGTCGTCCTTCGGGGCGGCCCTTTCCTTTGCTGGATGACAGCGGGATTCATCTGACGAGGCGTCGGGGCCGCTGTCGTCTGCCGGCCTGTTCTTTCCCCAGCCAAAGGCCTGCATCATGGTTCTGACCCGCCGCGCCACGCTGACACTGGCACTTTCGGCGCTGGCCACTCCGGCACTGATCCGCCCCGGCCTTGCCGCGCAATGTCGGGCGCTGGATCTGGTGCAGGGCGTGAAATTCACCCGGCAGGATGGCAGCAAAGGCCGCGCATGGCAGGAAAGCGACGGCAGGGTCCGCATCGACTATGTCACCAACCGCGGCGCGGCTTTTGACCTGCGCCGGGTCAAGGACGGTGTCTTTGAGGTGGAGCTTGTGGTTGAGCTGAGCGAAGAGCCCGTCGTTGGTGCATCCGCCCCGACCTACCGATGGACCTTTGGCCGCAGCACGCATGTGCCGGAGCCGGGACAGGGCTGGTCCGGCACCGTCCGGGAAACCAGAGAAGTGACGGTCAGCGACGAAAACGCCACCGTTCTGCGGCAAAAGACCAGATGAACGGCAACCTATGCCTTCCTCGAGGAAAAGGAGGTAAAGCTGTCGGGCTGCACCTACACCACGATCGGGGTCGAGGCGACATCTGTGGGCACGGGCGGCACACGCAGCCTGCGTTCGGTCTATTTCACCGACCTCGGCCTTGCCTTGGAAACCCGCCGCGACGGCGCGGGCGATGGCATCGTGGCGATGGGGCCGGTCTGACGCCTGCCGGTTCGGCCGGTGGCCGGGCGCGGTGGCGGCGGCTTGAGGTTCGGGGGCTTTCTGCCTAAGACTGAAGGCGAACGGTCAAAGGAGCGGACCCATGCAGATTCACGGCGATCTGGCTTCGGCCATCGGCAACACGCCGCTGTTGAAACTGCGTCGCGCGTCCGAGATGACCGGCTGCACCATTCTGGGCAAATGCGAGTTTCTGAACCCCGGCCAGTCGGTCAAGGACCGCGCGGCGCTGTATATCATCCGCGATGCGATGGCGAAGGGGCAGTTGCAGCCCGGCGGCACGATTGTCGAAGGCACGGCGGGCAATACCGGGATCGGTCTGGCGCTGGTGGGGGCCAGCATGGGGTTCAAGACGGTGATCGTCATTCCCGAGACCCAGAGCCAGGAAAAGAAGGACATGATCCGGCTGGCGGGGGCCGAATTGGTGCAGGTGCCTGCGGCGGCCTATCGCAACCCCAACAACTATGTGCGCTATTCGGGCCGTCTGGCCGAGGCTTTGGCCAAGACCGAACCGAAGGGGGCGGTCTGGGCCAACCAGTTCGACAATGTGGCCAACCGGCTGGCGCACGAGGAAACCACCGGGCCGGAGATCTGGGAGCAGACCGGCGGCAAGGTCGATGGCTTTGTCTGTTCGGTGGGCAGTGGCGGCACGCTTGCGGGCGTGGCGCTGGCGTTGCAGCCCAAGGGCGTGAAGATCGGTCTGGCTGACCCCGAAGGCGCGGGGCTGCATGCGTTCTATTCCACCGGCAAGCTGGATGCGCCGGGATCCTCGATCACCGAGGGCATCGGGCAGGGGCGGATCACCGCCAACCTGGAGGGCCTGACCCCGGATTTCAGCTGGCGCATCCCCGATGCCGAGGCGTTGCCATTGATCTTTGATCTGGCGATGCAAGAGGGGCTGTGCATGGGCGGATCGACCGGCATCAACCTTGCGGGCGCCATTCGGATGGCGCGCGAAATGGGGCCGGGGCATACCATCGTGACCGTCCTGTGCGACTATGGCAGCCGCTATCAGTCGAAGATCTACAACCCCGCGTTCCTGCGCGAAAAGGGCCTGCCGGTGCCGGACTGGCTGGATCGCCCGGCCCGTGCCATCCCTTCGGTCTACGAGGACGCATGACGCCGATGCGCGCGATCCGCGGCTTTCTGCTGGCCCTTGTGCTGGCCCTAGTGCTGGTGCTTGCGGCTGCGGTCTGGCCGCCCGGTCAGGCGCTGGCGCAGGACCCGCCGGTCGAGACGGCGGTGGATTACTCGGTCTGGGCATCAACGGCCGACACCATCGAGGCCGAGCTGGAGCGGCGCGACCTGTCGGACCAGCGGCTGGAAGAGATGCGCGCACAGGTTGCCGACTGGCGGGCGGCGCTGCTGACGGCGCAAAGCGCCAATTCGGCGCGGATCGGCACGGTCAAGGAACAGATCGCCGCGCTGGGCCCGGTGCCCGCCGAGGGCGAGACCGAGGCCGAAGAGATCTCGTCGCGGCGCAAGGAACTGGCCGACCGGCTGGTCAAGCTGCAATCGCCGGGCCTTGCCGCCGACGAGGCCTATCGCCGGGCCGACGGCCTGATCCGCGAGATCGACCGGGTGCTGCGCGAGCGCCAGGCGGACGAACTGATGCAGCTTTGGCCATCGCCGGTGAACCCGGCCAACTGGCCCGAAGCGGCGGTGGGCATTTCGGACACGCTGTTGCGGTTCTGGGATGAACTGGCGGACAACTGGGAGAGCAGGGCCTTGCGGGCCGAGTTCTTCAAGAACCTGCCGCTGATCCTTGTGCTGGTGCTGCTCTGGGCCGGGCTGACGATCTATGCCCGGCGCTGGATCGAGAAGTTGGCCGACCGGTTGCAGGGCAACGGATCGCAGGCGCGGCGCCATGTGCTGTCGCTGCTGGCCTCGCTCGGCGAGGTGGTGGTGCCCACGCTGGGCATGGCGGCGCTGACGATGGCGCTGATACAAACCCGCCTTCTGGGCGAGGTGACCGGGCAGATCGCGGTTGGCCTGCCGTTCCTGGGGCTGATCCTGTTCCTGTCGATCTGGCTGGGCGGGCGGGCCTTTCCGAAGGTGCAGACCGAAGACCCGGTGCTGCCGCTGCCGGCCGAGCGGCGGGCCGAGGGGCGGTTTCTGTCGATGCTGCTGGGGCTGGTGGTGGTGGCCGACGGCTTGCGCCGTCTGGCGATGGACGCGCAGGCCTATTCCGACGCGGTGTCGGCGGTGGCGAATTTCCCGATCCTGGTG
>JBATAV010000314.1:0-3546 GCA_049662025.1 Paracoccaceae bacterium
GCGGCAGGTCCGCCAATGCCGCGCGCCGGTCGGTCAGCGGGCCGACCAGCGCGGGGTATTTCACCACTTCTGCCGCCCGGACGCCCGGCAGATGTGCCGCCGGGCCGATATGGCTTTGCGCCAATAGCGCCAGCGCCGCGCGGTGCAGCCGCCAGTCCGCGCCGCGAAACGACGTGCAACCGACCATCAGCCCTGCCCGGCCTTCATCCACGATTCGCGTCATCGCCCCCCAGGCCAGCCGCAGCACGTCAGGGTGAACGCCCCCCGGTGCCAGGCAGAACCGGCCCATCTCGGCGATCGGCAGCGCATAGCCGGCCAGCGGCGCCACATCATAAAACCGCGCCGCATAGCCCTGTTCCAGACCGGCTCCCCAGCCAAACAGCATCACCCGGAAACAGGCCAGCAGTGCGCCCCCCGCCCCTTCGACCATCACATGCGCCGAAAGCGCGTCCTGCGCATCTTCCTCGGGCTGGTCATCGGTGCGCGGAAAGGCCGCCCGGCGAAAGGCCATCACCCGCGTCCTGTCGTCCGGCCCTTCGGCCAGCCGCGCCACCAATTCGCCCTGCCGCAATGGCCTCACACCCTTTTCCTCCGGCGTCTCGCGCCCTAGATAGGACCTGCCCCGAAGGAGGTCCCAGGAATGGACAAGCCCGTTACTGACCAGATCGTCAAGACCGATGCCGAATGGCGCGCGCAGCTTTCCGAGCTTGCCTACAAGGTCACGCGCAAGCATGGCACCGAACGCGCCTTCACGCATGATGATTTTCCCAAGGCCCCCGGCACGTTCCGCTGCGCCTGCTGCGATGTGCCGTTGTTCGATGCGGCGACCAAGTTCGACTCAGGCACCGGCTGGCCCAGCTTTTACGCGCCCATGCCCGATGCCCCGGTCGGCGAAACCGCGGACCGCAGCTTGTTCATGCGCCGGACCGAGGTGCATTGCGACCGCTGCGAGGCACATCTGGGCCATGTCTTCCCCGACGGACCGGCCCCTACCGGCCTGCGCTATTGCCTGAACGGCGTGGCCCTTCGGTTCGAGCCGGAAGGCTGACCTGCGCCTGAGCCGCGCGCTTATTGCTTGAACAGATCGCCCGTGCTGATACGGCCGAAGTTCGACAACAGCTGGCGGATGATGCCGATGCCCTGGATGTTGGTCTCGGTCACCCGGCGCGAGATCTCGACGACGCGGCCATCCTGCAACCCGTAGCGGCCGATATTCTGCACCACACCCGCATCGCTGAAGGTGATCGCCACCACCTGACGGTCCACCTCTTGCGGCTCGCGCGGGCCGAAATACTTGAACCGGCTTTGCACATAGAACCAGCCGACATCGTTCAGCAGGCCCTGCGCCGAGGGGCGGCCGATCTTTTCGGTCACCGTCTCGCGGGTGTCGACGCCGACCTCTACCTGCGCCAGGTCCACCTCATCGGGAACATAGCCGTGGATACGGTAGACCGTGGCGCAGGCCGCAGCCAGCAGGCAGCACAGACCCGCGAGCGCCAGGCGCAAACGCGGCCCCGCGCCTTTCGCATGGCCGCCCTGCCGCCGTGCCTTCATGGTATTGACTGACATCCCTGCCCTCTTGCCCGCCTGTCCTCATCCCGCCGCGGCCCGCGCATCGACAGCGCGGCAAAGCCCGGACGAGAGGGGCGCATTGCCGCCCCACATAGGCCCTTGCGCCTTGGGATAACAGATGGCACGCCCTATGTTCAAGAACGACAAATCATTCGACGCGCCGGGTCCGGTCCTCCTGACCCCCGGCCGTGGCCCTGTTGGACGAGGAAGATGACCAAAACGCCGCAACAGCCCCCTTCCGCCTATCGCACCAGCGCCCTGTCGCACCGCAAGCCGACCCGCTTTCGGCTGACCCCCGGCGCCGATGCCCGCGCAGCCCTGGCCGAGTCGCTGGATCTTCAGGCCGTGCGGCATCTGTCGTTCGAGGGCGAGATCACACCTGCGGGCCGGTCCGACTTCACGTTGACCGCGCGGTTGCGGGCCGATGTGGTGCAAAGCTGCGTGGTCTCGCTGGCGCCGGTTCCGGCACATATCGACGAGCCGATCCTGCGCCGCTTTCTTGCCGAATACAGCGCGCCCGAGGGTGAAGAGGTGGAAATTCCCGAGGATGACAGCGCCGAAGCCCTGCCCGAGGTCATCGACCTGACCGAAGTCCTGCGCGAGGCGATGGCGCTGGCGCTGCCGCTTTACCCACGCGCCAAGGGGGCCGCTCTGGGCGAGGCGGTCTTTGCCGACCCGGGCACCGAGCCGTTGAAAGACGCGGATCTGAAGCCGTTTGCGGCCCTTGCGGGGCTGGTGCGCAAGGCCGACGGCGCAGCCGATTGACCGCTGCGCAGAGGCGCAAATTTGGGCTTGCGCTCGGGTGGAATACCGCTATGTTCCGCGCCTCATCAACGCTGTGGAGCGGCATGCGTCGGCTATTGCCTGATGCGCTGATTCACAAAGGAAATCCGGGGCCGGTCCCCACTACCCAAAGGTTGCGACATGGCTGTCCCGCAGAACCGTACCACGAAATCCCGCCGCAACATGCGTCGCTCGCATGACGCGCTGGTTGCCGCCAATCCGGCCGATTGCCCGAACTGTGGCGAGCTGAAGCGCCCGCACCATGTTTGCAGCGCTTGCGGCCATTATGACGCCCGCGAAGTCATGGCTGTCGCCAAAGACGCCGACATCGACGAGGACGCGGCGTAAGCCGCGTCAGGCGGTTCGCGTCGTCATGGCTGAGGGATTGCAGATTCCGCAAACCGCCGCCGACGCTTTCATCGTCATTTCGGTCGACGCCATGGGCGGAGATCGCGGGCCGGCAGCGGTGGTTGCCGGTCTTGTCGATTCTGCCGCCCAGTTGCCGCGCGCCCGCTTCATCCTGCATGGCGATCAAGCGCAATTGGCCCCGCTTCTGGCCCGCCACCCCGATCTTGCTGCCCGCATCACCCTGCGTCACGCCGACCGCGTGGTGACGATGGACGACAAGCCCAGCCAGATCATGCGGCACGGGCAAGGCACCTCGATGTGGTCGACCATCGAGTCGTTGCGTGACGGCGAGGCTGCCGCCGCCGTCTCTTGCGGCAATACCGGTGCGCTGATGGCGGTGGCGATGCTGCGTCTGCGCAAGCTGCCGGGCGTCAACCGCCCCGCCATCGTCTGCCTTTGGCCGAGTCGCAATCCCGGCGGCTTCAACGTGATGCTGGACGTGGGCGCCGATGTGAAGGCCGAGGCCAGCGACCTGTTGCAATATGCCGTCATGGGGGCTTCCTACGCCCGCAACGGCATGGGGATGACCCGCCCGCGGGTCGGCCTGTTGAATGTCGGCACCGAGGAACACAAGGGCCGGGCCGAGTTGAAAGAGGCCAACGACCTCTTGGCCGCCCGCGCCGAAGCCGGGGGCTATGCGTATGTCGGCTTTGTCGAAGGGTCGGACATTCCGTCGGACCGGGTGGATGTGATCGTGACCGATGGCTTCACCGGCAATGTCGCCCTGAAAACCGGCGAAGGCACCGCCAAGCTGATATCAGAGCTTATGCGGCAGGCCTTCGG
>JBATAV010000315.1:0-12670 GCA_049662025.1 Paracoccaceae bacterium
GATCATGTCGATCATTTGCCCATGCAGTTCATGTCTTCCTCACAACTCGGCGGTCCGGTTCGAACTGTGCTACCGGGTCAGACAGCGCTTGTGATCTCCTGGCCACGATAGTCTTCGCCGCGCGTCAGCATCGCCCAGATTCCGCGCGCCATCTTGTTGGCCAGCGCAAAGGCAGCGACCATCGGCGGCTTGCGTTCGAGCATACGTGTCAGCCAAGGATTTCCGGGTGCCCCCCTCCGCAGCGCCCAGCGGATCACGGCCATCGCGCCGGTGACCAACAGACGGCGAATGTCGCGCTGCCCCATCTTCGAGGTTTTTCCGAGCCGCTGCTTGCCTCCGGATGAGGCCTGTCGCGGCACAAGTCCAAGCCAGGCCGCAAAGTCGCGGCCCCGTTTGAACTGCTCCATGGGAGGTGCAAAGGTCTCGACGGCCAGAGCGCTGATCGGACCCACACCCGGCATCGTCTGCAGACGGCGGGATGTCTCGCCCTCCCTGGCGATCGCGTCGATCCTCTTTTTCATGGCATTGATCCGGCTGCTCAGGTTCGCGACCTGGTCCAGCAGCTCGCCACAGATTTCCCGGGCGAGCGGCGGCAAATCCGAGTTCGAATCTTCGAGGACGGCATTGAGGCGTGGGAGATAGCCAATCCCTTCAGGCGCGACGAAGCCGAACTCGTGCAGGTGCGACCGCAGTGCGTTGACCGCTTCGGTGCGCTGCTTCACGAACTGTTCACGGGTGCGGAACAAGATCGACCGCGCCTGCTGGTCACCAGTCTTCGGCTCGACATAGCGCATCGTCGGGCGCAGCGCCGCCTCCACGATCGCCTCCGCGTCCGCAGCGTCGTTTTTCTGCCGCTTGATGAACGGCTTGACGTAGCGCGGTGCGATCAGCCTGACCTCGTGGCCGGCCAGCTCCAGTTCGCTCGCCCAATGATGCGCGCCGCCACAGGCCTCCATTGCGACGAGGCACTGCGGATGCTCGGCCATGAGCGCTGGAACTGCGGTCGCGACAGCTTCTTGCGGAACACGACAGTCCCGTCCGCGGCCGCGCCATGCAGTTGGAACACATTCTTTGCCAGGTCGACGCCGATGATGCTAATTTCCTTCATGGATGCCTTCTCGTTTCTCTTGTGACTTCAGCATCACAAGCTTGGCGCATTGCGACGCCGTTGGGGAGAGAGCGGCATCCACCCCTTCTCTTGGGCTGGGTCGTGAATTTTCAACTTCGTTCAGTTCCGCGGCAACTGACAGTAACCGGTGAAAAGGCAAGAATTGGTTGCTGAACCGGGTCAGCGCGACCGCTCGACGGGTCGATCATGGTGCGGTCAGGGCGCCGTTCCCAGCAATGGTTGAAGAGCGAGGCCGATCGCCAGCAAGGCCTTGTCGTGTCCGGCAGGGGCATCGAGGCCAAGCCCGATCGGCAATCCTTCAGCGGTGAAACCAACCGGCAGCGACAGGCCCGGCAGGTCGGCGTTGCTGCCTGGCCCGGTGTTGCGCATGAAGGCCGCAAAGGTTCCGACCTGTTGCCCGTTCAATTCGACGATATCGTCCTGACCGATCGGCCGGGCTGGCAGTGGGCAAGTCGGAAACACGAAGGCATCCACGCCGGTTCTGTTGAAATGGGCTTGATAAGTGCGGATGAGGCGGGGGCGATGCTGCTGGAGCGCAGTTTCATATTCGGCTCGGTCGATCGCAGTGCCTTTCGCGAATGTGGCTTCCAGCAGGCCATGAACGTCGGGGCTTTGTGCCTGCTCGGCGATCTCGCGGAATGTAACCGCAAGGCGTTCGCCTTCAAGATAGGCCGCCATCGCCAGATGTATCTCGTAAAGCGTGACGACAAAGCTGGACAGCGCGTCGATGGGAATGAGGTCGGAAATGTCGACCTCTTTCAGACGAACCCCGGCCTCGGTCAAGGTGGCCAACGCCGCCTCGCACTGGTGCCTGACCTGCGGATCAAGGTTTTCCCAGAAATGGCAGCGCGGTACGCCGAGGGTCAGCGTATCGAGGCGTCTGGGCCGGAGTTGCAGGGCATCTCCGGTAACGATCGCATCAAGGGCAGCCAGATCGGCAATGTCGCGCGCCAGTGGCCCCGGCGTGTCGCGGGTGTAGGAAATCGGCACGATTCCGGCCTGCGGCCAGCGCCCGGTGGTGGGGCGCAGACCGGTCACGCCACACAAGCTTGCCGGAATGCGGATGGAGCCGCCGGTGTCGGTGCCGATCCCGGCAGGCGTCAGCCGTGCAGCCACAGCCGCGGCCGTCCCGCCGCTGGACCCCCCCGGAATCATCGTCAGGTCGCAAGGGTTGTGCACCGGGCCGAACGTGGCGTTGTTGCTGGTGATACCGAAGGACAACTCGTGCATGTTGTTCTTGGCCAGCGCAATTGCCCCGGCCCTCAGCAGCCGCTCGACAACCGGAGCATTATGCCTTGGGCGATGATCGGCCAGCGCCACCGTGCCGGCAGTCGTGCGCAACATCTTGGTGTTGATGTTGTCTTTGAAGGTGATCGGCACCCCGTGCAGCGGGCCGACAGGCATGCCGGAGCCGCGGACAAGATCGGCCGCCCGCGCAGCTTCGCGCGCGCCTTCGGCATTGTAATCGTTGAAGCAATTCAGATATGCATGGTTTTGCGCCCGCTTTATCAGGGCGTCCACCAAGGCTTCGGCACTGATATCACCCTGGCGGATTGCGGTGGCGGCCTGCACCAGACCCAATTCATGCAGTTCCGCCATGTCGCACTCCTTGGTGGGCACCGATTTCGGGCGAGTCACGGCACAATCCGGGGCCGAGCCGCATGGCTATCCTGTCATACCCGCAAGAATCGTGTTGGCAGACCCACCCACCGATACCCCATCATACCCATGCGGCCAGACATGAATCGGTCCGATGACCAGACTAGGCGAGACGGGCACGCCACCTAGCATGAAAACCCGAATGCACTCCTCAGCATTTTCTGTTTGATCTTCGGTTCGGAATATCCCTGACTTTCGGCCAGAGCTTTCTCGCCCGTTCCAGGATACGGCCTTACCTTGACGAGACGGCCGCAGGACGTCGGACTGGGTGAAAGAACGGAACCAATCGCGTCATGTTCGTAGGCTTCTGCGCGACGCTAACCAACAAAAAAACAGGCGCCCACCAACGGATGCGCGCCAAACAGGGAGAGTGAGAGAATGAACAGTCAGATCAAATCCGCAACGCGCCTTCGCGTGTCCACGCGCGCTGCTGGCGCCGTGGCAGGGGTGATCATGCTTGCATCGGCGGCATACGCCTTCACGCCCGAATCGACAGACCAGATCCACGTCGCCCAGCACGACTGGGCCGGCAGCGAATTCAGCACCCAGTTGGCGGTGCGCCTGCTGCAAGAGGCAGGCTACAACGCCGATGCCGTGAACATCGATTCCAGCTCGATCTATACCGCGCTGGAAAACGGTGACATCACCTTCCAGATCGAAGCCTGGACAAGCAGCCACCCCGAGCTTCCGCCGTTTCTGGAGTCCGGCAGGATCACCGATGTCGGCGAGTCTGGCCTGATTGGAATGGACCGCTGGTGGTATCCGGACTACGTCAAGGAACTGTGCCCCGGCCTGCCCGATTACAAGGCGCTGAACGACTGCGCGGAGCTGTTCGCCACGATCGAGACCGGCAGCAAGGGCCGCTTGCTGGCCTATCCCGAAGACTGGGGCGGATTCGACGAAAAGCGGATCGCCAGCCTTGGTCTGAACTACGAAGTCATTCATACTGGGTCGGAAGCAGCCCTGCTGGCCGAGGTGAAATCGGCGGTTCAGCGCAAGGCGCCGATCCTTGCATGGCTCTATGAGCCGCACTGGGCACCGGTCGAATTCAAGGGTGAATATGTCGAATTGCCGCCCTACACCGACGAGTGCTTCGCCAATGGAAGCTATGCGTGCGAAAAGCCGGCGGGTCCGATCCTGAAACTTGCCTGGAACGGCGCCAAGGACAAGTGGCCGCATGCCTACAAGATCATCGAATCCATCAAGCTGGACAACAAGGAATACGGCGAAGCGCTTATCGAGATCGCGTTGAACGGCAAGTCCGTGCCGGAAGTCGTCGACGCCTGGATGGAGAAGAACAAGGATCGCTGGACGGCCTGGCTTCAGTAAACTGTACCTATAGGCACAGGCGGCGAGATGTCCTTGCAAAGCACAACAGAGCCACCTGTGCCCGTGGTCCGCGCGCCGCGGATCGGCGCTGCGGTTGTTCTGGCGGTAATCGCCGGAATTATCGTTCTGGCGCCCATGCTGCCCGGCTGGCTGGTTACCTGGCCAGGTGAACTTGTGATCCCGGCGGCGAAAGGCCTAAGTGCCGCAATCGCCTGGATTTCCCAGGCCCAGATCACCGACGGGCTAGCGGTCAAGGACGTGACCCGGACGCTTTCTTCAGTGATCGAATGGCCAACCAGAATGCTTGAGGCAATTCTGGTCGATGGCTTCAACAGTGGGTTCGGCTCGCAGGCACAAAGCATTCTGCCGCCGCTTTCCTGGCTGGGTCTGGTCGGCGCGACACTGCTGCTGGCTTGGCGGCTTGGCGGGGTGCGTCTGACGGTGCTTGCCGCCTTCACCGCCGCCTATCTGCTGTTCTTCGGTCTGTGGCACAGCGCCATGCAAACGATTTCGCTGTTGGCGGTTGCGGTGCCGATCGGGGCCGGGCTGGGGCTGGGGCTGGGGGTCATGCTCTGGCGTCGGCCCCGGATACAGGGCCCGGCGCTGTTAGCTTTCGATCAGTTGCAGACCATCCCGATCTTTGCCTATCTGGTGCCGATCGTGGTCTTTTTTGGCCTCGGCTATCCGCCCGCGATCATCGTGACGGTGATTTTTGCCGTGCCGACCATGATCCGCACCACGGTGGCGGGCCTGAACCTTGCACAGACCTCGGTTGGTGAGTTGGCCCATTCGCTGGGCTGCAACCAGCGTCAGGAGTTGTGGAAGATTCTGGTTCCGACTGCGCAGGCGGAACTGCGCGTGGGCGTCAACCAGATCGTAATGCTTTCTTTTTCCAGCACCGTGCTGGCGTCATTGGTCGGCACCAACGGCATGGGCTACGATATCCTTGTGGCGTTGCGGCAGTTGAGTATCGGGCGCGGGATCGAGGCCGGGGTGGGGATCACGCTGATGGCGATCCTGCTTGACCGATTCTTCCAGAACTCCGTCAACCGCGCCGCCCGGCCTCGAATGCCATTGGCCCGGTTAATGCCGGTGATCGCTGCACTGCTGCTGGTGCCGACGCTGATCTCGGTTTGGGTCCCCGAACTGGTCAGCTTTCCGAAAGCGTGGGAGTTGTCGACCGGCTCCTTTGCCGACGGCATTGTTGAATGGACCAACATCAACCTGTTCTGGCTGACCGACGGGCTGAAGACCGCGCTGATGCTGCACGTTATGCTGCCGTTCAAGGATTTCATGGCGGGGGTTCCGTGGAGCGGGGGCGTGGCGCTGATTGCCTTTCTTGGCTATCTCGTGGGCGGTTGGTCGCGGGCGGCGCTGGTCGGCGCGCTGATGCTTGCGATTGCGATGGTCGGGCTGTGGCAGGTCACCATGCTGACCATCTATCTGTGCTCGGTCGCCGTTCTTGCCGCCTTCCTGCTGGGCACGCCGATCGGCATTCTTGCCGGGCGCAGCCGTGCCGCGGCGCGGATCATCCTGCCGGTGGTCGATACTCTGCAAACGCTTCCTGCGTTCGTCTACCTCATGCCGGTGATCATGCTCTTTGGCGCAGGCGACTTTCCGGCCCTTGTGGCCATCACCGCCTATGCAATCTGTCCGATGATCCGGTTTACCGAACTGGGTATCCGCAACGTCGATGTGTCGCTGAAAGAGGCGGGCGCGCAACTGGGGATGACTTCGATGCAGCGGCTGTTCAAGGTCGAAATCCCCACCGCCGCGCCGCAGATATTGCTGGGCCTGAACGGCACGATTGTCATGGGCCTGGCGATGCTGGTGGTCACCGCGCTGATCGGCACCAAGGATCTGGGGCGCGAAACGCTGAATGCGCTGGCGCGGGTCGAACCGGGCCAGGGTCTGATCGCGGGGCTTGCGGTCGCCTGCCTTGCCGTCATCGCAAACCGCCTTGTTGGCGGGCTCGCCGAAAAGCGACTGGCTGCCCAGACCTCGGGCCTGTCGTCGTGAAGAAAGAGAACAAAGCACCATGACCTACGATTATGTGATTGTCGGTGCCGGTTCAGCCGGCTGTGTGTTGGCGGATCGGCTGAGCGAGAACCCCGACAACCGGGTTCTTCTGCTGGAGGCCGGCAACTGGGACCGGAATCCGCTGATCCATATTCCCGCCGCCCTTCCGGCCGTGGCCCCTGCACCGAAGCTCAACTGGGGCTATCATACCGAACCCGAAGCCCGGTTGGGAAACCGCCGGTTGTTCTGGCCACGCGGCAAGACCGTTGGCGGGTCAAGCTCGATCAACGGCATGGTCTATACCCGCGGCAATCGCGGCGATTACGACCGCTGGGCGGCCCTGGGCGCCGATGGCTGGTCCTATGATGAGGTTCTGCCCTATTTCAAACGGGTCGAAGCCAACGAACGGGGTGCCAATGTCTATCACGGGGCAACCGGCCGGCTTCACGTCACCCGCGCACGCCGGACTTCGCAACTGTGCGACATGTTCGTCGAGGCCGGTCGGCAGGCCGGTTACAAGCTCAGCGACGATTTCAACGGCGAAGACCAGGAAGGCTTTGGCGATTTCGACGCGACCGTCTATCGCGGCCGCCGCTGGAGCACCGCAACTGCATTCCTGCGCCACGCCCGGTCGCGGCCCAACCTGACCGTCATCACCGCCGCTCTGGCGTCACGCATCCTGTGGAAGGGCGTGCGGGCCGTAGGCGTCGAATACCGGCGCAGCGGCAAGACCGAACGCGCCGATTGCGATGGAGAGGTGATCCTGGCGGGCGGCGCGATCAATTCACCGCAACTGCTGCAACTGTCCGGTGTCGGTGCTGCTGACCATCTGCAAGGCCTTGGCCTGAAGGTGGCCGCGGATCGCCCGCAGGTCGGCGAGAACCTGCAGGATCATCTGTGCGTCTGCATCATGTCGCGGATCACCAAGCCGATCAGCCATTACCGCTGGTTGCATCCGCTGCGCGGGGCAATGGCGGCGGCGCAATATGTTGCCGGACGCAAGGGCGTGGCCGCCGAAGCGCCACTTTCAACAGGAGCCTTCCTCAAGAGCGATCCGTCCCTTGAATACCCAGACCTGCAACTGCATCTGACCCCAGCGCTGGTCACCAGCCACGACAGTTCCTGGCCGAATGAGCACGGCCTGACGATCTATGTGAACCACGGCAATCCCAAAAGTCGCGGCGCGGTTCGGATCGCCAGCGCCGATGCGGGCACCCATCCGAGGATCTTCGCCAACTACCTGTCCGCGTCCGAAGATCTGCCGATCTTGCGCGAAGGTGTCAGGATGACGCGCGAGGTGTTGCGGCAACACGCTTTTGACGATGTTCGCGGCGATGGTATCGCCCTGCCGCATGGCCGCGTCACCGATACCGAGATTGACGATTTCATCCGCGCCGGCGGCGAGACGGTCTATCATCCGGTCGGAAGCTGCCGGATGGGCAGCGATTCCGATGCGGTCGTCGATACGCATCTGCGGGTGAACGGTGTGGAAGGGGTGCGCGTGGTGGATGCTTCGGTCATCCCGGCGCTGATCAACGGCAATACCAACGCCCCGACCATCATGATCGCCGACCGTGCCGCCGACATGATCCTGGGCAAGGGCGCGTCGGCACAATGACAGCCTCTTTTCCGCCTGCAACGCTTTCACCCGCCGACGAGGTGACCCCGATGATCGACCGAAACGGCGTGCCCAAACTGATGATCCGCGATTTGTGGAAAGTCTATGGTCCGGGCACCCAGCGTCTTTTCAGTGGCCGCACCACGCCCCCGACCGAACAGGATCTGATCGAACACGGTGTCTTTGCCGCCGTCAGGAACGCCTCGTTCGATGTCTGGCCGGGCGAACTGATTACCGTCATGGGCCTGTCGGGCAGCGGAAAATCGACGCTGCTGCGCGCCATAGGCCGCCTGATCGAGCCGGATTTCGGCAAGGTGATGCTGGATAATGAGGATCTTCTGGCCGCCTCGCCAAAACGCCTGATAGATCTGCGGCGGCATCGCATGGGCATGGTGTTTCAGAACTATGCCCTGCTGCCGCATCGGACCGTGCTTGAAAACGTCGCACTGCCCCTTGAGGTTCGCGGCGAAGGCAAGGGCAAACGCGAAGAACGCGCCCGCGAGATGATCGAGTTGGTCGGCCTGAAAGACCGGATCGACCATTTTCCAACCCAATTGTCGGGCGGGCAACAGCAGCGCGTGGGAATCGCCCGTTCACTGGCCGTTGACCCCGATGTCTGGTTCCTGGACGAGCCATTTTCGGCACTGGACCCCTTGATCCGCAACGAGTTGCAGGGGGAGCTTTTGCGGTTGCAGGGGATCGTGCGGAAGACGATCCTCTTCGTCACCCATGATTTCGATGAAGCCGTTCGTCTGGCCAACCGCATCGTCATCATGGAGGGCGGGCGCATCGCTCAGATCGGAACACCCGAAGATATCGTCCTCAATCCGATGGATGCCTATATCGCCAATTTCACCAAACATGTCCGGCGCGCCGAGGTCGTCTCGGTCGGGTCGCTGGCAACACTTCTGAATGGGGTGACCGGCATCGACACCACCGTTCCGGCGGCCGCCAGGGTCATCGATGTGGCCGACCGGATTCTGGCGTCCAGCGGGCCGGTCGGGGTCGTCGGCCCGGATGGCACCATCATCGGCACTGTGACCGCAGATGCGGTGATAAGCATGCTGCTTGAGCGACCTTCGGGGGCGCCGCGAAGCAAATCGGCCTGAGACGGACGAAGGAGGCAACAAGCCTACCAATGTGGGCGTCGTCACGCCGCCCGCCTGACAATCGTTCGGTATCAACGGGAATCGGCTTGGGGCGGGTTCCGCAGCAACGCCATCCTCTTATCGAAAAACAGGCACGCGCCGCGCTCGGATGCGCCCTCATGTCTTCGTGCGCGTGGGCAGCGACAATCCTGGTCGGGAAAAAGCGTTGGCTGACATCAGAAAATCGAAATGGTCGCAGGAAAGCGCTCCGCCTATCGTTGGTCGGATCATGCCTGTCAATTCAACCGGGAGGGGGGAGCCGAATGCGTTTGGTCTCATCAAAGTCCATAGGTCTTGGCGTTCGTGCTGGATTGGCGGCACTGTTTCTTGTCGCCGCCCAAGCCGCATCCGCGGAAGACACGTTCAAATGGCGCTTCGGCATCTATTTCCCGTCCATCGACTCTCTTGAAGGACAACAGGCGCAGGCGTTCGTGAAGGCCGTTGCCGACCGCTCGGACAACCGGCTGCAGATCGACATATTCCCCGGTGGCATGCTCGGCTTTTCCAGCTTCACCCATCATCGCGTGGTGGGCGACGGGCTCCTGGAAATGGGCACGACGATGAGTGCGGCGATGATCGAGTCGCCTGAATGGGAAACGCTGTCGCACACCATGCTGTTCACGACGCGCGACGAGGTCGAGACAGCCTGGAAGATCGCCCTGCCGGATCTGGCAACGGCGGCAGAGCGCGATTTCCACACCAAGCTTCTTGGCGCCTTCATGGCAGAACCCGACCATATGCTGTCGAAAACGCCGCTGCCGACCGTCGAGAGCTGGAAGGGCCACAAATACCGGGCCTGGCAGAAACAGCTCGCCTGCTGGTTCGAACAGATGGGCGCGACGCCGATGGTCATTCCCTATAACGAAGCCTACACCGCAATGGCGACCGGCGTGGTGGAGGGAAACTCCGGCGGGTTGCAAGCGGCGCTGGACGTGAAGCTTAACGAAGTCACCAAATACGTCAGCACCGGCTGGACCCCGAATATTCCGATCTATGTCACGCTGGTGAACGAACAGGCCTGGACCGCGCTGCCCGCCGATCTTCAGCAGATCCTGTCCGAAGAGGCCGACAAGTATTTCACGACGACCACTGACGCCTATTGGGCCGCCATGCCGCAGAACCTCGACAATCTGGTGGCGAAGGGCATGGAAAAGGTCGATGTCGCTCCCGAGGAACTCGACAAGGGTCGGGCTGCGGCGCGCGTCTGCTGGGACACGTGGATGAGTGGAACCACGCCGGAAGCCTCGGCACTGATGACCAAGATCCTCGACGGCATCGGCAAGTGACATGACCCTGACGGACGCGAGGCGCGCAATCCGGGCCTCGCGTCTGCAAGACGGCTCCGAAAGGGCGGCCAGCCGCTTCCTGACGCTGCCTCAGGCCCGGGCGCTCCCTTGCGACCGTCCCGAAGAATCACCGGAAGGACCGCGAACATGCTGAAGTCCGTGTTTGCACTTGCACCCAAGCTCAGCCTCTATGTTGCCGGGGCCGGCATTCTTGCCATGGTGTCCCTGATGTTCGCCGAGATCGTTTCGACAAAGCTCTTCAACTATTCGCTGCCCTACGTCATCGAATATTCCGAATATCTGGTGCCGATCATCGTCTTCTGGGGGGCTGCTTATACCCTGGCTGAGAAGGGCCATGTCAGGGCCGATATCCTGATTCACCACTTTCCCGAGAATGTGCGCCGCTGGATCCTGTTGGCTGGTTATATCCTCGGCCTGATCTTCCTGATCGTGGTTTTCTGGCAATTGCTGCAAGTCGCGCTGCGCAGCATCGAGATGAAGCGGTATTCCTTCTACCCCACGCCTTCGCCGATCGGGCCGCCTCAGCTTTTTGCCTGTATCGGCCTTGGCCTTTTCATCTTCCAGTTGCTTGTCGAGATTGTCCGGATGGGACTTGAGATTGCCGGTCACCGCGATCCGGGCCCCGGGCGATGAGCACGGTTCAGGCGTCACGGAAGAACGCACGGAGACTCAATTGGATCTTCTGATCACCGTCAGCGCCTATGTGGCAATACTGATTTTTCTGATCTTCTTCGGCCTGCCGATCGTTTTCGCGCTTGGTATCGTTTCGGTTGGATCGCTTTACTTCGCCAACCCCGCCCTGATCCTGGCTTTGGGACAATTGACCTGGGACGGCCTGACCAGTTTCGTGTTGGGCGCGATTCCGATGTTCATCTTTATGGGCTATCTGCTGTTCGAATCCGGCCTGAGCAAGCGGATCTATGATGGAATCTACCCATTGCTGGACCGGCTGTTGCCGGGCGGCTTGCTGCATTCCAACATTGTTGTCGGCGCCGCTTTCGCTGCCTGCTCGGGGTCCAGTCTGGCAAGCTGTGCAACGATCGGCACCGTGGCGCTGCCGGAAATGGAAAAGCGCGGCTACGACCGCAGCATCGCTGCAGGGTCTGTCGCAGCCGGTGGTACGCTCGGCATCCTGATTCCGCCCAGCCTCAGCCTCATCGTCTTCGGCGCGATGACCGACCAATCCATCGGGCAGCTTTTTCTGGGCGGGGTGATCCCCGGCATCCTGCTGACTGCAGCCTACATGATCTACATCGCCATAAGGGTCCGCCTGTCGCCACACCTGGTTTCCGACGGCGTGAAGGTGGAAAAGGCTTCGTGGAGCGCGTGTTTCGCAGCGCTGGGTCAGACATGGACGGTGGTGGTGCTGTTCGTCGGCGTGATGGGCTCCATCTATGCCGGCATTGCAACGCCGACGGAATCGGCCGCGATCGGCTGTGTTCTGACCTTTGTCATTGCGATCAGCTACCGTCTGCTCAGCCGTGAGGTTCTGGCACGGGCGCTGGCGGGCAGCGTCAAGACGACGTCGATGGTCATGTGTATCTTCTGGGCCGCGAAACTCATGGGCATCTATCTGACCTACGACCAGATCACCGCTCAACTGTCGGCGATGGTGCTGGATCTGGGTCTGTCGCCCTATCTCAATCTTCTGGTGCTGATTGTCTTCTATCTGGTTCTTGGAATGTTGATGGACGGCCTTGCCGCCATGGTCATGACTTTGCCTCTGACATTTCCCATCGTCATGTCACTTGGTTTCGATCCGATCTGGTATGGTGTGCTGCTGACGATGCTGATCGAGGCCGGGTTGCTGACACCTCCGGTCGGGATGAACCTGTTCATCCTGCAAGGGCTGCGACCGGACTATCCCTTTGGAGTGCTGGTCCGCGGGGCGATGCCGTTCTTTCTTGTCCTGCTTCTGGTCATCGCAGTGATCGTCGTGTTCCCGGATCTCGTCACCTATCTGCCCCGGCTGGTTTTTTCCTGATGTGAGCGGTAGCGCATGGATCGTCCAGGGGGGGGTGACTATTCCAGGCTCAGGAGTGCGGTAACGTGACCTTCCGGGTCAACTGGTTTCTCACGTGCGGATTGATCCATCTGTGGACCTGTCCCGCTTTCGGGAACTTCTGATACGGCAGCGGACGCAAGCGATCAACGCCCTTCGCGGCCCCCTCACCGACTTCGGGCAGATCGTTCCGCAAGGTGCCGCCAATGCCGCGGGGCTGGTTGCGATCGTCGAGGCTCCGGACAGCGTTTTTCCTGTCGATGCGACCTCCACCATCAAGGTCCTGGTCGAGGCACTTGCCCATCTTGAGACGGAGATCGGAGCGATCGATGCCGAGATCGCGCGCCGGGCCAAAGAGAACGATGTTGCCCGGCGCCTGATGACGGTGCCCCCTCTCGGGCATGTAAACATGCCCTGCCGGGCAACGGGGCATCGGCCCACTGATCGCCACGGCCCTCG
>JBATAV010000316.1:0-2802 GCA_049662025.1 Paracoccaceae bacterium
TCACGGATCCCATCATTGCACAAATTGCACCGATGCTGGCGCGCGCGGCGGCGCCATTCGGCTCGGCGCAGATCCGCAACCGTGCCACCCTGGGCGGCACTATCGCCGGCGCCATGCCGGCGGCGGACCTGCTGCCGGTGCTGAAATGCCATGCAGCGCGGATTGAGATCCTGCGGCGCTCGGGCGCGCGCGCACTGCTGGATTTTGATGCGGTGGTGCTGGACCGTGGCCAGACCTGTCTGGGCAACGGCGATCTGATTCTGGCGGTTCACCTGCCACTGACAGAGGCAGCCGACCGGATCAGCGCTTTTGTGAAGCTTGGCCCACGCCAGGCCGTTGCCATCGCCTGTCTGAGCTTGGCGGCACTGGCCGATCACGACCCGGCCACCAACCGGCTGCGCGACATCCGCATCATCGCCGGTGCCCTGGCCCCCGTGCCCCTGCGGATGGATGCGGTCGAAGCCGCGCTGCGTGATCGCCCGGTCAATCAGGCTCTTGTCGAGGATTTCCTGCACGCCCTTGGCCAGGCCGTGGACCGCGCCATTCCGGGCCGTGCAAGTCAGCCCTACAAACGCCAGGCCATCCTTGGCCTTGGCCTTGATCTTCTGGGCGATCTTTTCGGGCGCGTCTTCGATTGCCCAATCCGCTTGGGGCAACCGGCATGAAACACATCTCGCAACCGCATCCGATGCTAGATGCCGGCGAAAAGGTCAGCGGCCGGCTGGTCTATCTGGACGACATGCAGATCGACGGGCTCTTGCATGCGCGGCTGGTCTGGTCGCCCCTGCCGCATGCCCGCATCCTGCGCATCGACACCGAGGCGGCGCGACGGGTTCCCGGCGTGGTCGAGATCTTCCATCACGGCAACACCCCCGCCAATACCTACAACAGCACCATCTGGTATGAGGATCAGGAAGAGCCGGAAGACGAGCGCATGTTCCCCGAGATCATGCGCCATGTCGGTGACCGCGTGGCCGCCGTAGTTGCCGAAACGCCCGAAGCGGCGCGCGAGGCGGCCTCTCTGATCACGGTGAAATATGAGGCTCTGCCCGCCTTTCTCACCACCGCTGCCGCCCTTGCAGACAACGACAGGCTGCTGAAGGATGGCGGCGCGCATCTGGCAGTGGACTTGAGCTTTGACTATGGTCAGACCGATGCCGCCTTCGCGGAGGCTGATCTGGTGGTTACCAGCACCGTCTCGACCCCCAGAACCCACCATTGCGCGATCGAGAACCACACCTGCGTCGCCATGCCCGAAGGCGACGGGCGCATCCTGATCCTGTCACCCTGCCAGAGCATCTTTTCGGTTCAGACCGTTACAGCCCGTGCGCTTGGCATTCCCGCCGCGGACATCCGGGTGGTCAAATCCGCCATCGGCGGGTCATTCGGCGGCAAGGCCGAGCCGATCCTCGATCCGCTTTGCGCATTTTTCGCCCGCGTGTTGCAGCGCCCGGTCGGCATCACTCTGGACCGGGCCGAGACCTTCACCGCTACCCGCACGAGGTCTGGCTCCATCGGCCAGGTTCGCACCGCGGTGCGCCGCGACGGCCACATCCTGGCCCGCGACACGGATGTGCGGATCGACATCGGGGCCTATCAAACCGGCGGCGGCTTCCTGCCCGGATCGATGTCGCAACGGATGAGCCGGCTTTATGACGTGCCGAACCAGCGCTTTCGGGGCCGGGCGGTGCTGACCAACACGGTGTCAAGCGGCGCGTTCCGTGGCTATGGGTCGCCGCAGATCCACCTGATTTCCGAAATCAACATGGATCTGACCGCGCGAGCCTTGGGGATGGACCCGGTGACCTTCCGGCTGCATAACCTGATCGCGCCCGACACGGTGGATCAGGTTACTGGCATCAGCGTCGGCAACGCCCGCATCCGCGACTGTGTCGAGCAGGGGGCGGAAGCCTTTGGCTGGAAGGGCCGGTGGTTTCCATCTGACCCATTGACGCGGTTCCGGTGCGGCGTTGGAATGGCCTGCGCCACCCATATCAACGGCTGCTACCCCGGCTTTCACGAAGCCACCACCGCCAGTCTGGGCCTGCGCCCGGATGGCCGGTTCTCCCTGACCTGTGCCCTGCACGATCTTGGCTGCGGGTCGAACACCGTGGCAGCCCAGATCATCGCCGAGGTGCTGGACGCCGCGCCGACCGATGTGGTGTTCTGCGAGGTCGACAGCGACCTTTGCGCCTATGACCTTGGCACCCGCGCCAGCCGAATGAGCTATATCGTCGGCGAGGCGGTTCGGCGGACCGCCGAAAAGCTGAAAGAGCATCTGTGCGGCATCGCGGCGCTGGCGCTTAACCAGATGCGCGGCGAGGTCACCCTTGAAGGCGGACATTTCCATTGCACCGGCCGGACCGACCGCCGCATCTCGCTGCCCGAACTTGCGGCCTGGGCCGATGCTTGCGGCACCGGGCTGGAGGTTATCGAGACCTATCGCGCCACCGCCAACCCCGGCTCTTATGCCGCGCATTTCGCCGAAGTCGAGGTCGACGTTCTGACCGGTCGCGTCAAGGTGACGGATTACCTTGCGGTGCACGATCTGGGCCGCGCGCTGAACCAACGGCTGGTCGAAGGCCAGATCCATGGCGGGGTGCAGATCGGCATGGGATACGCGCTCTTGGAAGACATCGCCATCGACCCCGAAACTGGCGTGATGAAGGCCGACAGCTTCAGCCGCTATCACTTGGTGAATGCGCCAGAAATGCCGAATGTCCGGGTCATGTTGATCGAGAAGGGCGAACCCACTGGCCCCTACGGCGCCAAGGCCGTGGGCGAAATCGCCACGATCCCCGT
>JBATAV010000317.1:0-5240 GCA_049662025.1 Paracoccaceae bacterium
TCGCCTCGACCGTCGATGGGTCGACCTTGTCGCCATGATCGGCCAGCGACTTTTTGGTCGAATGCAGCAGGCTTTCGCCCTGGTTGCGGGTCTCGACCAGTTCGCGGCGCTCCTTGTCGGCATCGGCATTGGCCTCGGCGTCGCGGACCATCTTTTCGATTTCGTCATCCGAAAGGCCGCCCGAGGCCTGGATGGTGATCGCCTGGCTCTTGCCGGTGCCCTTGTCCTTGGCGTTGACCGAGACGATGCCGTTGGCGTCGATGTCGAAGGCGACCTCGATCTGCGGCACGCCGCGCGGCGCGGGCGGGATCTGCTCCAGATTGAACTGGCCCAGCATCTTGTTGTCCGCCGCCATTTCGCGCTCGCCCTGGAACACCCGGATGGTCACCGCATTCTGGTTGTCTTCGGCGGTCGAGAAGACCTGGCTCTTCTTGGTCGGGATCGTGGTGTTGCGGTCGATCAGCCGGGTGAACACGCCGCCCAGTGTTTCGATGCCCAGAGACAGCGGTGTCACGTCCAGCAGAACCACGTCCTTGACGTCGCCCTGCAGCACACCGGCCTGAATGGCCGCGCCCATCGCCACGACTTCATCGGGGTTCACGCCCTTGTGCGGCTCTTTCCCGAAGAACTTGGTCACCTCTTCGATCACCTTGGGCATCCGGGTCATACCGCCGACCAGAACCACCTCGTCGATGTCGTCCTTGCTGACGCCAGCATCTTTCAACGCGGCCTGGCACGGCTTGATCGAGCGTTTGATCAGATCATCCACCAGACTTTCCAGCTTGGCGCGGGTCAGCTTCATCACCATGTGCAAGGGCTGCCCGGTGTTGCGGTCCATGCTGATGAACGGCTGGTTGATCTCGGTCTGGCTTGAGGACGACAGCTCGATCTTGGCCTTTTCCGCCGCTTCCTTCAGACGCTGCAGCGCCATCTTGTCCAGCGTCAGATCGACGCCATGCTCTTTCTTGAAATCATCTGCCAGATAGCTGACGATCCGCATGTCGAAGTCTTCGCCGCCCAGGAAGGTATCGCCGTTGGTCGACTTCACCTCGAACAACCCGTCGTCGATTTCCAGAATGGTGATGTCGAAGGTGCCGCCGCCAAGTTCATAGACAGCGATGGTCTTCGATTCCTTCTTGTCCAGGCCATAGGCCAACGCGGCCGCAGTCGGCTCGTTGATGATGCGCAGCACCTCCAGACCGGCGATCTTGCCGGCATCCTTGGTGGCTTGGCGCTGGGCGTCGTTGAAATAGGCGGGCACCGTGATCACGGCCTGAGTGACGGTTTCCCCCAGATAGCTTTCCGCCGTTTCCTTCATCTTCTGCAGGATGACGGCCGATACCTGGCTGGGCGAGTACTTCTCGCCGCGCACTTCCACCCAGGCATCCCCGTTGCCGCCATCAACGATCTTGTAGGGGACCAGCTTCTTGTCCTTCTCCACCTCCGGCTCGCCAATGCGGCGGCCGATCAGGCGTTTGACGGCAAAGACGGTGTTGGTGGGGTTGGTCACGGCCTGCCGCTTGGCGGGCTGGCCGACCAGACGCTCGCTCTCCGTGAAACCGACAACCGAGGGCGTGGTCCGTGCTCCTTCGCTGTTTTCGATGACACGCGGCTGCGATCCGTCCATGATGGAAACGCAAGAGTTGGTGGTGCCGAGGTCGATACCGATGACTTTGGCCATGTGTGTATCCCTTTCTATCAGGCGATCTGTCAGCCGCGGGCCCGCAAGACGTAGGCACCCTTGGCCGATGTATGAAGGCGACGGGGGGCGACCCCGCAGCCGGACTTGGCGTATATAGGCAGGTGAAATTGCCGCTGCAACGGTTGCGGCGAAGAGTCTTCGGCGAATTTTCGATGTGCTGGCGGAAAGGCGGCAGGATGACCATGGAGATCCGCGAAATCAGGGGCCTCAGGGTCTGGCCCGGCTATCTTGACCGTGCTGCGCAACAATCGCTGGTCGAAGACCTGCGCGCCGTGGCTGCCGCTGCGCCCTTGGTGCAGCCCGTCACCCCCGGCGGGCGGCAGATGAGCGTTCGGATGACCGCCGCCGGGCGGCTGGGCTGGGTCACCGATCGGCGTGGCTATCGCTATGAACCGCTTCATCCGCAGGGCACACCCTGGCCCGCCATCCCCGCCGCGGTGCTGGCGCTCTGGCGCGACCTGACCGGGCTTGCGCGCGATCCCGACTGCTGCCTGGTCAATTTCTACGGCCCCGGAGCCCGCATGGGCCTGCACCAGGACCGCGACGAGGGCGATTTCTCCTTCCCGGTCCTCTCCGTCAGCCTTGGCGATGAAGCGCTCTTCCGCATTGGCGGGACCGAGCGTAGCGAGGCTACCGAAAGCTTCTGGCTCCGCTCGGGCGATGTGCTGGTCATGGGCGGCGCCGCGCGGCTGGCCTGGCACGGGGTGGACCGCATCCGCCCCGGCTCGTCCACGCTGCTGCCGCAGGGTGGCCGCATCAACCTGACCTGCCGGGTGGTTGCGTAGGATGGGTGCCAACCCACCGCGCCTATCGCAAGATCAACGAACAGCAACCCGAATACCGGCGCGCTTCGGCCCCGGTCAGGAACAGATCAACCGCAATTCCATAGGTGAAATCCGACATCCCGTCCGAGCATTCCTGACTGCGGATCACCGCTGTGCCGCCCGCAAGGCCAATGCCCGCCTGTGGCGCCCAGGGCGATGCGGGCCAAAGCGCTGTCACGGCCATCTCCAGCGGAGTGTCGTCGAACAGGCTCAACGTCGCCTTGCCCTCTGCCGGTGCGAATTCAAGGCCCCAGAACGGCTCGGTCCCGAAACAGGACAGCGGGCTGGACAGCGTATCCCAATCCGGGCCGGGCTGCGGGCTCAGGAAGGACATGTTCACATATCCCGTCCCCTCGGCCGAATTGACGATGTACCAGCCGTCCTTGACGCCTACCACTTCAATTCCCTTCGCATCCGGGGCCAGCGTGCCCAGGATGGCCGCCGAGGCCGATGGTTCGGCCCGGATGTTCAGAACATCGCTTGCGACCACGCCCTGAACGTCATGCAGCCAGGGAAAGCCCGGCATGGCCTCCTGTGCCGAAACCGGCAGGGCCAGAAGACACAGGACCGCAGCGCGGATCACTGGCGCTTCTGCCAACTCAGCGAGGCGTGCTTGCGGGTATAGAACTCGGCCATCAGGCCGATCATGATGCACACCAGCGCCACCTTGATCGGGTAGTCGATCGAGGTATAGCGCGGGTTGTAATTCAGAAAGGTAAAGCCGCGCGCCTGGTCGATGGTGTGATACAACGGATTCCAGTCGAACATGCCCCGCAACTTGGCCGAGGCGCCATTCGCCGGAAACATCTTGCCGCTGGCAATCATGTTGGCGCGGGCATAGATCATCGACAGGATGCCCACCACTTCGGGTTGCCAGGGCTTGGCGGCATAGAAGATCATCCCGATCGACGCGCCGGAAAACCAGCTCAGCAGCAGCATGCCCATCATCCCCACCGGCTCATAGATGGTGATCGGGTTCCACAGCGTATGGTAGATCAGCAAGATCACCGACATCGCGAAGATCTGCTGATACAGCGCCGCCAAGGCCGCCGCAGTGATCGAGATGATCGGGTTCATCGGCGCGTGCATCATCATCGGAGAGGTGGGGCCATCGGCGCCCGACACCGCGCCCAGCGCCTTGGTATGGGTCAGGAACATGAACACGCCCGACATCACATACAGAATGAAATCTCCGCGAATCGCCGTGCGCTTCATGCCGAGAATGCTGAACATCACCACAAAGATCACCAGGATCATCGCCGCCTGAACGACGTTCATCACCAGCCCGTAGATCGCGTTCCCATGGCCCTTGCGCAGGTTGCGGATGGTGGCGTGATAGATCAGCTCCAGAAATTCGAACCCCGTCTGGACATGCGAGGGTCGTGTTGCCTGCGGTCGGAACATGGGCCGGTCCTTTGCCTGATACCGCTGCTCATTATACCGGGAAATCTTGCTGTTCCCTTGACGGCGCAGGATAAGGTGGCAAAGACCGTATGGCAACTGCCGTGCAGTCACGCTTTCGAAACGGCTCGTGCAAGGAAAAACTCATGAATTTCGACCGTTTGATCCCGGTGATCCGCCAATTGGCGCTAGAGGCCGGGGATCGTATCATGCAGGTCTACAATGGTCCCGATTTCGCGGTGAAGGCGAAAAGCGATGCCTCGCCGGTGACCGAGGCTGACGAGGCGGCGGATGCGCTGATCTCGGCCGGCCTGCGCGCTGCCTTCCCCGATGTGGTGCTGATCACCGAGGAACAGGCCGACAGCCATGCGCTGACGGCGCACACCTTCCTGATCGTCGATCCGCTGGACGGCACCAAGGAATTCATCCAGCGCCGCGGCGATTTCACCGTGAACATCGCCTATGTGCAGAACGGCGTGCCGGTTCGCGGCGTGGTCTACGCGCCCGCCAAGGGGCGGCTGTTCTACACCCGCGCCGATGGTGTGTCGGTCGAAGAGACCCTGGCTGACGGCTCTCTTCATCCGATCCGGGTGGCAACGCCCGACAATACCGCGCTGATGGTGGTGGCGTCGAAATCCCACCGCGATCAGGCGACAGACGACTATATCAACCGCTATGCGGTGAAGGATTCCAAATCCGCCGGCTCCAGCCTGAAATTCTGTCTGGTGGCCACCGGCGAGGCCGACCTCTACCCCCGCCTTGGCCGCACCATGGAATGGGACACCGCCGCCGGTGACGCCGTTCTGCGCGGCGCGGGTGGCCAATGCGTGCGGGCCGGTGATCACAGCCCGCTGACCTATGGCAAACCCGGCTGGGACAACCCGCATTTCATCGCCCACGCGCCGGGCGTCGTGCTGAAATGAAGACGCTAATCGCCATTCCCGCCCGCTACGCCAGCACCCGCTACCCCGGCAAACCGCTGGTCACCCTGCGCGGTCCCGATGGCGACAAGACCCTGATCCGCCGCAGCTGGGAGGCGGCAATGGCCGTCTCCGGCACCTCTCGCGTGGTGGTGGCCACCGATGATACCCGCATCGCCGACCACGCCGCCGGTTTCGGCGCCGAGGTGGTGATGACCTCCTCCGACGCCCGCAACGGCACCGAACGCTGCGCCGAGGTGGCGGGCAAGCTGCCCGGCTTTGATGTCATCGTGAACCTGCAGGGCGACGCCCCCCTGACCCCCCCATGGTTCGTCGAGGACCTGATCGCAGGCCTTGCCGCCGACCCCGCCGCCGACATCGCCACCCCCGTCC
>JBATAV010000318.1:0-2752 GCA_049662025.1 Paracoccaceae bacterium
TCCCGCATCTCAGCGTGCTCGACAACCTTACCCTTGCGCCGCGCCGGGTCCGCAAACAGCCGCGCAAAGAGGCCGAAGATCGTGCCATGGAATATCTGGCCCGCGTTCGGATTGCCGAACAGGCGCATAAATTCCCCAGCCAGTTGTCCGGCGGCCAGCAGCAGCGCGTGGCCATCGCCCGCGCGCTGTGCATGGAGCCGCATATCCTGCTGTTCGACGAGCCGACCTCGGCCCTTGACCCCGAAATGATCAAAGAGGTGCTGGACGTCATGGTCGCACTTGCCGAAGATCACATGACGATGATCTGCGTCACCCATGAGATGGGTTTTGCCCGCACCGTGGCCGACAAGGTCGTGTTCATGGACCACGGCCAGATCGTCGAGGTTGCCCCGCCGCAGGAGTTCTTTTCCGCCCCCAAGAATGAGCGCACCCGGCTGTTCCTTTCGCAGGTTCTTTCAAGCTGAATGCTCAGACCGCCACGCTGGCGGCGCGTCTGGCGGGTTCTGACCTGGCGCTGCGCGGGCCATGGACCCGGCGCAACTCCTTCAGAAATACCGAAAGGACCGGCTTGGCGGTCTCCGCCTTGCGGGTCGCGAGGTAGACCGGGTTGGGATAGCCCAGGCTCGGTTCCAGCAGGGCGCGCATGAGGTCCAGCGCCACCCAATGCGCCGCCACATGCGCCGGAAGAAAGCCGACGAATTGACCCGACAGCACAAAGGCGGCAACCGCCTCCATCAGGTCGGCCACGGCGGTCGACGTCGTCTTGACGCCGGGCGGCAACCGGTCGGGTGCGGCATAGGCGCGGCGCACGAACTGCTGGTCCCTCAGGTCGGCAACCTTGATATCCTGACGCTTGAACAAAGGGTGGCCCTTGCCGCAATAGAGCACCTGCCGCTCGTCGAAAACATCCTCATAATCCAGATAGGGAGAGTGCTGCCCGCAAGTGCCCAGGCCCAGATCGCAACTGCCCTCCAGCACCACCCGCTCGATCTCGGACGGCGAGGTTACCCGCAAGGTGATCTGAACCTCGGGGGCGATCTGGTTGAACGCGCCGATGGCGCAATGCAGCTTGCATTCGGGATTGGCGATCAGGCTGTCGACGATGCCGACCACCAAAGATCCGGTCAAACAGTTGCGCGCTGCCCCGGCATCCGAACGGAACTCGTCAATCGCCGCAAACAGCCGTTGCGCGGCCTGATAGATCAACTGGCCACGTTCGGTCAGCCGAAACCCCGACCGTCCCCGCTCGCAAAGCCGCACGCCAAGACGATGCTCCAGCGCGGTCATATGGGTGCTGATCGTCGATTGGCTGACGTTCAGATCGATCTGCGCCGCCGAATAGCCGCCCGCATCCACCACGGCGGCAAACACCCGCAGCAGCCTGATATCGGCTTCCGATAGATTGCTGAGCATGAGGTCTTCCCCGCCAGTGACAAGGCCAGCCTACGCGCTTCGTGCTTTTTTCTCAACTCAAGCCACGACGATGGCAGGTTTGCGGGCCCTTTACATCGACGCAACGCCAACCAAGCTTTCACAGGTCGCTATTGTTCGCGCCCTGGGCAATTCCTAGCCTTTGCGCAGCGGGCCGTTCTGGCCGCCGCCAATCAAATACAGGAACTTCACAATGGGGAACCCGAAATGACGATGATTTCCAGAAGGCAAGCGTTGCAGACCGCCGCCGCATCTGTAGCGCTCAGCTCGGTTGGCTTCATGAGCCGCGCCGCCACGACAGAACTGACCGCCGTCGAATGGGGCGGCGGCGTGGTCGATGCCATGAAGGCGATCGCGGCCAAGCAAGACAAGGTTACCTTCAACTGGGTGCTGCACCAGGGTGGTTCATGCGCGATCCTGCCCAAGATCAAGGCGACCTGGCCGAATGCCGAATTCGACTATGTCGCCGGCTGGGAAGGCTCGTTCAACGGCATGATGAAGGAAGACTGGCTGGTGCCCGTCACCGTGGAGATGGTGCCGAACCTTGCCGACATTCCCGAAAAGATCATCGTCAAGAACGCCGAGGGTCAGTGGATGGCCGTGCCACGCGCCGTGGGCGGCATCTATTTCGCCTATCGTTCCGACATCAGTCCGATCGAGATCAAGAGCATCGACGATCTGTTGAACCCGGCCCTGATGGGCAAGCTGTGCTGGCCCGGCCCGACGCAAAGCATGATGCTGCAGCTGGTCGCTTTGGCGCTGCATGGCGGCGGCAATGAGAACAATCTGGAGCCGGGCTGGGAGTTCATGAAAAAGCTGGCGGCGTCCGGCAATATCGGTCGGATCGCGGTGACCGATACCGACTTTACCACCTCGCTGACCAGCGGCGAGACGGTCGGCGGATTCTACTCCGAACCGCAGCTGACCGAAGTGGCCAAATCCTTCCCGGTGACCCGCCTGACCAAGCAAGAGGGCATGCCGGTGTTCCTGTATCAAAGCGGCTTTGCGGTGTTCCAGAACCGTCCCAACCTGCAGGCAACGCTGGATTTCATCAATTTCGCCATCAGCCCTGAGATGAGCGAGATCTACGCCGATCTCGCTGGTGAAGCGCCGCTGAACGTCAAGGCCAAGACGCCTGACAGCCTAAAGCACCTGGCTTTCACGCCCGAAGAATTCGACAAATACGTCTATGTGCCTGATTTCAATGTTGTCTTGAATAATCAGGATGCGTGGGCCAAACGTTGGGAAGATGAAATCGCCCCCTTGCTGTAGGGAAGGCGGGCAAGGGTTTCGGTTGGAAAGGAACAGGGTAAAATGACAT
>JBATAV010000319.1:0-3402 GCA_049662025.1 Paracoccaceae bacterium
GTCAGGAAGGGCGCTAGAGATGGACAATCCGCTGACCCTGACGGCACGGGTCATCCTGTTCGGCGTGCTGCCGATCGCGGTGCCCGAGGCCGGGCTGGACGCGCTGGTCTGGCTGATCGGTCTTTGGGCCGCCCTGTTCGGCGCCGTGATGGCGTTTCTGGCGTTCCGCTTCCGGGCCTTGCGGAACGAGTTTGCCGCCTATGCCTGACTGGCGCGCCGCAAGCGCAGAGATATCGCAAGGAAGATGGAGAGAACCGATGAAACGACTGCAAGACAAGATCGCCCTGATCACCGGCGGCGCCGCGGGCATCGGGCTGGAGACGGCCCGGCTGTTCCTGACCGAAGGCGCCAGCGTCGCGCTGGTCGATCTGGACGCCGAGGCGCTGAAAGCGGCTGCCCGCAGCCTGCCCGCTCCGGACAAGGTGCTGACCATCGCCGCCGATGTGTCGTTGCCGCAGGATGTCGCGCGCTATGTCCTTGAGACCATGGACCGTTTCGGCCGCATCGACGTCTTTTTCAACAATGCCGGGATCGAGGGCAAGGTCGCCCCGCTGACCCGGCAGAAGATCGAGGATTTCGACCGGGTGATGGCGGTGAACGTGCGCGGCGCGTTCCTCGGCCTGCAGCATGTGCTGCCGGTGATGCAAAGGCAGAAGTCCGGCAGCGTGATCAATACTTCGTCGATCGCGGGCCTGCAGGGCAGCCCGAATGTCGCGCCCTACATCACCTCGAAACACGCCCTGGTCGGCCTGACCCGGGCCGCGGCGGCAGAGGCGGCGGTCGACAATGTGCGGGTGAATTCGGTCCATCCCGCGCCGATCAACACAAGGATGATGCGGTCGCTGGAAGAGGGTTTCAGTCCCGGCCATGGCGCGGACGTCAAGAACCAGCTGACCGCCAGCATCCCGCTGGGCCGCTATGGCGAAAGCGCCGATGTTGCCAGGCTGGTGCTGTTTCTCGCCTCGGACGACGCGGCCTTCATCACCGGCGCGCAATACACCGTCGATGGCGGAATGGCCGCGACCTGAACCTGCAGGGCACCATTGAATGGGCAGGTGCCATACGACGTCGGCAATGAAAGGCGCCCTGGCGCTGCATGTGGCAACCGTCGTTGCACCATGCTGGTGGTGTCGTCAGCCCTCGGTGACGGACCTCCGGAACAGGATCAGGCTGATCGCAAGGAAGACGGCACCCAGAACGAAGGTCCAGAGGAACGCGGGCCAGACAATCGCGAAATCGGCGCCGCGATAGGTGATGGCGGTGGCGAACTCCATGAAGTGGCGCGACGGCAGCAGCCAGGTGATCGGTTGCAGCCACAGGGGCTGGCTTTCCACCGGGGTCATGCCGCCCGACAGGATCATGATCGGCATGATCACCAGCATCAGGAGCAGCGCGAATTGCGCCGTCGTTCGCGCCACGATCCCCAGCAGCACCCCGATGGACGCGGCGGCGAAAAGATAGACCGCGGTGCCCGTCAGAAACAGCGCTTCGGACCCGGCGAAGGGAACCTCCAACGCGCCCTCAACCACGATGAACAGGGAAAACACGAAGGCCATGAAGACCACCATGGCATTGGCGCATATCTTGGCCAGCGCGATCTCGATCGCGGTGACCGGCATCAGCAGCAGATGTTCGATCGTGCCATGTTCACGTTCGCGGATCAGTGCGGCCCCGGTCAGCACGATGGTCACCATCGAGAGGTGGTCGAGCAGCGCCGAGATCGCCCTCAGCCACGCCTCGTTGCCGGCAGGATTGAACGACCGACGCAGCACCAGATCAACCGGCGACACCGGGATGATGTTCTGACCGGCGGCGAAACGGCTGATTTCCTCGTTGAAAGTGCCGATCAGATACCCGGTGCCCACGGCAGCCGCCGCCGTCTTGGTGGCATCGATGTTGATCTGCAGCGACGGCGTGCGCCCGGCGCGCACATCGGCCTCGAACCCCGCCGGAATCACCACGACAAAGATCGTCTCGCCCCAATCCATCATCCGGTCGATCTGATCGGCCGTGGCCTCCAGCGGCGGCAGATAGCGCGGCATCAGAAGCGCGGTCTGCAGCGCCCGGCTGAGGGCGGATCGGTCCTCGTCCACAAAGGTGACCGATGCCTTGTTCAGCATGTCACCCGCGCCAGAGCTTTCCATGTAGATGCCCGGCCCGAAGGAATAGATGACCAGGAGCAGCAGGATGGCTTCGCGCCACAGGGTGCGGAACTCCTTCATCATCAGCCAGAAGATGTTTGCGCCGCGCCGCATGCCCTACACCTCCTGCTTTTTCAAGAACAGGACCGCGACCGCAACAAAGACCGGCGCGAATATCGCGAGCAGCACGATGTTGGGGGCAAGCTGCACAAAGCCAAGGCCCTTGCTGAAGGCGCCGATGCTCATCTGCATGAAATAGTTGGTGGGCCACATCTGCCCCATGATCCGCCCGGCGCCTTCAAGGGTCGACACCGGCTGCATCAAGCCTGAAAACTGCACCGTCGGCATCATCGCCAGCACGGAAGTGGCAAAAACCGCCGCCACCTGGCTGCGCATGAAGACGGCAATGATCAGACCGAACCCGGTCGCGGCCGCCACATAGGCCACCGCCCCCAGCGCCAGCGCCAGCACCGAGCCTTTCAGCGGCACGCCGAACAGGAACACCGCCATCCCGGTCAGCACCAGCCAGTTCAGGAACCCGATGCCGATATAGGGCAGCTGCTTGCCCAGAAGGAACTCCAGCTTGCTGGTGGGGGTGACGTAGAAATTGGTGATGGTGCCGATCTCGCGCTCGCGGCTGACGCTGACCGCCATCAGAATGGCCGGAATCAGCATCAACAAGATCGCGGGCACCGCTGGCGCCATGGCGGGCAGCGATTCAAAGCTGGGGTTGTAGCGATAGCGCGGCTCGATATTGACGATGGGCCGCGCCATGCCCGCCAGCCCCGCCGCCGTGGCACGACTGGTCAGAAAAGCGCCATGCGCGCCCTGAACGTAGCCCTCGATCGTGGCGGCGCGCGCGGGCGCGGCACCGTCGATCCAGGCCGCCACGCTGGTGGGTTTCCCGGTGGTGACGGCACGGCCGAACCCGGCCGGAATCTCGATGGCCAGCATGATTTCACCGGTAATCATCCGGCGCTGCAACGCGTCGGCGCTGGCAACCTCCGGCACCTCAATGAAATAGGTCGAGCCGGTGAAATTGGCCAGATAGGCGCGGCTTTCCGGGGTGCGGTCCTGATCGAAGGCGGCGAATTTCAGCCCGGTGACGTCCATCGAGATGCCGTAGGCGAACAGCAGCATCAGGAACATGCTGCCAAGGAAGGCAAAGGCCAGCCGGACCGGGTCGCGCAACACCTCCAGCATCTCGCGGCGGCTGACGGCCAGAAGGCGGGTCAGGCCGGCGCTGCGCCGGCGCCGCGGG
>JBATAV010000320.1:0-2584 GCA_049662025.1 Paracoccaceae bacterium
GGGCGCGGGCATCCGCCCCCACCGTGCCTTCGCGGATTGCTGGCGCCGCCACTCCGGCCAGGTCCAGCGCCTGCAGCGCCGCATCGGTCCGGCGCACGATCTCGGCCCGCACCTCGACCGGCATCCAGCCATCGATCAGCACCGCCTCCAGTTCCAGCAGCGAGGCCGCCGACAGCGTGGCATAGGCCAGCCCCTGTGCGGCGCCATCGATCCAGGTGTCCAGCAGCGCCTGCGGCACCTGCCACTGCGCGTGCTGTTGCCACAGATGGTCCGAGGGCACCCCCGCCCGATCCATCGCCGCCGCCAGCACCGACAGCGAGGCCACGTCGATCAGCCGCCGGGTTTGTCCATCGGCCCCCGGCACCGGCATCGGCCCGACCCCTGCGGCATTGCCGGTGCGGCCCAGAAACAGCTGACCATTGATTACCAGCCCACCGCCGATGAAGGTGCCGAAGTAGAAATACAGGAAATCCTTCGGCCGTTCGCCCGAGCCGCCCGCCTTGCCCTTGCCGGTACCGGTGCCGAACACCAGTTCCGCCCCGCAGGCCGAGGTGGCATCGTTCTGCACATAGACCGGAATCCCGGTCATCTCGGCCAGTTCGGCCCCGATGTCGCGGTGCCGCCAGGCGTCCATTTCCGCCTGCGGGGCGCCGATGATGCTGACCCAGTTCCACAGCTGGAACGGGATCGCCACGCCCATGCCGACGATCCGCTCGCGCAAACGCAGCGGCAGGCTGCCACTCAGCGCGGCCAAGGCTTCGGCGACAAAGCCGGTGACGGCATCGGGCGTCGGGTATCGGTAGACCCGCCGCTGCGCCGCCCGCACCCGGCCCAGAAAGTCGACCAGCATCAGGTCCGCCGACCGCCGCCCCACCTTCAGCCCGTAGAAGAACGCCCCGTCCGCCGCCAGATGCATCGGCACCGAGGGCTGGCCCACCTTGCCGCGCACCGGATCGCCGCGCAGCAACAGCCCGTCCCGCTCCAGCGCGCGCATGATCACCGAAACTGTCTGCGCCGACAGCCCGGTCATCCGCGCGATATCGGATTTGGCCAGCGCCTCGCGGCGTACCAGCGACAGCACCAGCCGCTCGTTGTGGGCGCGCATGCCCGACTGGTTGGTGCCCTTCGGGGCGCCGCCATCCGGCGTGGGCCGTTGATCGGCCGCAATCTCTGCCACTCGTTTCACGCCAGCCTCCCCGCGCCTTCCGCGAAGACGCCTGCCATGCAGATTGCCCGGTAAACCGGCGCGAAGTCAATAATAAATCAGAGTGATTTAATTATCTTGACCCGACTCGGAGAATCGGCTTTTGTAAGCCCCGGCGCAGCGGGAAAATGACTGCGCACCAGTTTTCTAACGGGGGCCAAGCTGCCCCCACCCTTGGGAGGAACCACATGAAACTGACCACCAAAGCCCTGCTGGGCGTCGCCGCCATCGCGCTTTCGGCCGGAATGGCCTCGGCTGGCGATCTGGCCTGCCTGATCACCAAGAACAACTCCAACCCGTTCTTCGTGAAGATGAAGGAAGGCGCCGAAGCCGCCGCCACCGCTGCGGGGCTGGATTTCCAGGCCTATGCCGGTGAAAAGGACGGCGACGCCTCGCCGCAGATCACCGCGATTGAAAACTGCGTTGCCGCCGGGGCCAAGGGCATCCTGATCACGCCGTCGAACGACTCGGTCGGACCGGCGCTGAAGGATGCCCGCGCTGCCGGGATTCTGGTGATCGCGCTGGATACCGCACTTGCCGATACCGAAGCCCAGGACATGACTTTTGCCACCGACAATTTCGAGGCCGGTCTGCGCATCGGCAAATGGGCGGCGGGCAAGCTGGGCGCCGAGGGTGTTGCCAGCGCCAAGATCGCCATGCTGGACATCAACAAGGACAACATCTCGGTCGACGTCGCCCGCGACACCGGCTTTCTGGTCGGCTTCGGTATCGAGGTGCCGGACCTGGCGGTGATGGGCTCGGAATCCGACGCAAGGGTGATCGGCCATGAATCGTCGGACGCCAACCCCGAAGGCGGCCAGCGCGCAATGGAAACCCTGCTGGCCAAGGACCCCGACATCAACGTGGTCTATACCATCAACGAACCCGCCGCCGAAGGCGCCTACCAGGCCCTGAAAGCCGCCGGCAAGGAAGGCCAGGCGATTGTCGTCTCGGTTGACGGCGGCTGTCCCGGCATCGCTTCGGTCAAGTCCGGCGTGATCGGCGCCACCTCGCAACAATACCCGCTGCTGATGGCCTCCAAGGGCATCGAGGCCATCGCGCTTTATGCCAAGGACGGCACCAAACCCGCCGCTTCGAATGGCCTGACCTTCTTCAACACCGGCGTCAATCTGGTCACCGACCAGCCGGTCGATGGCGTCGAGTCGATCGACAGCACCAAGGGCACCGAGCTCTGCTGGGGCTAAGCGCAGCTGGAGAGTGGCTTGTTTAGCAGGAGGGGCGGCTTGACAGTCGCCCCTCTTCACAGGCGGCGGCCCAGAAGGCCCCGCGCCATCTTTGGGGGAAGGATGCCGCAGCCATGAGCACGGATGACGCACCAACCAAGACCATATCCGATTACGAAGCGGTATTGACCAAGGC
>JBATAV010000321.1:0-2427 GCA_049662025.1 Paracoccaceae bacterium
GGAGCATGACGGGGTCGAACCCGACATCATGGCCATCGCCAAGGGCCTCGCTGGCGGCTACCAGCCCCTTGGCGCCGCCATCTGCACCACGAAAATCTGGGACGCAATCCGCGCCCGCGATGGCGCCTTCGGCACCGGCCACACCTTCACCGGCCACACCGCCGCCTGTGCCGCAGGCGTGGCGGTGCAAAACATCGTCACCCGCGAAGGGCTGGTCGAAAAGGTCGCGGCCAACGGCCCCCGGCTGAAATCCTGGCTGGCCGAGGCGCTGACCGGCATCGACGCCATCGGCGACATCCGCGGTCGCGGCCATTTCATCGCGCTGGAACTGGTGGCGGATCGCGCCACACGAAGACCCTTCGACAAAGACCTGAAACTCTTCATGAAAATTCGCGCGCAGGCGATGGAGAACGGGCTGATCTGCTATCCGGTGGGGGGCAATGTGGACGGAGAGTCGGGCGATATCGTGATTTTCGCGCCGCCCTACAACTGCACCGACAATGAGTTGACCGAGATCGTCGACAAGGGCGCAAGATCGGTGCGGCAGGTGCTGCAAGCGGAAGGCCTCGCCTGATGTCGAAGATCATCATCTCCTGCGCGATCACCGGCTCGATCCACACGCCCTCGATGTCGCCGCACCTGCCCGTCACCGCCGACCAGATTGCTAGCCAAGCCATTGACGCCGCCAACGCCGGGGCTACCGTCCTGCACCTGCACGCCCGTGACCCTGGCAATGGCCGCCCCTCGGCGGACCCGGCGCATTGGATGGGTTTTCTGCCCCGCATCAAGGCGGGCTGCGACGCCATCATCAACATGACCACCGGCGGCAGCGCCATCATGTCGCTGGACCAACGCCTTGCTGCGCCCATTCAGGCACAGCCGGAACTCTGCTCGCTGAACATGGGCAGCATGAACTTTGCTCTCTATCCCATGCTGGGAAAACGAAAGACATGGCTGCACGACTGGGAGGAACCCTTCCTGCGCAACACCGATGATCTGGTCTTCAAGAACACCTCCCGCGACATTGAGGCCGTGCTGACCCGCATGGGCACCCAGCGCGGCGCGCGGTTCGAATTCGAATGCTATGACGTCAGCCACCTTTACATGCTGAAGCATTTCGAGGATCGCGGCATGATCCGCGCCCCCATCTTCGTGCAATTCGTCATGGGCGTGCTGGGCGGGATCGGGGCGGAACCGGACCACCTGATCCACCTGAAAGCCACCGCCGACCGCCTGTTCGGCGACCGCTATCTGTTTTCCGTCCTTGCCGCCGGCCGCAAACAGATGTCGCTTGCCGCCATGGCCGCCGGCATGGGCGGCCATGTGCGGGTGGGGCTGGAGGACAACCTCTACATCGCCCAGGGCCAGCTGGCGCAATCGAACGCCCAGCAGGTCGAAAAGATCCGCCGCATCGTCGAGGAACTGGGCCGCACCGTCGCCACCCCCGATGAGGCGCGGGCGATGCTGGGCACCAAGGGCGCCGACCAGGTGGGGTTCTGATGCAGATCACCACCACGCCCCCGCCCGATCAGGTCGCCCTTGCCTTGCGCGCCCTGGCCCGCGACATGGGCGACCCCTACCGGATGGACGACGCCACCCTGGCCCGCCTGCTGACCGAAAGTGCCGGAACCACCGGCGCGGTGCTGGCCAGCGCCCCCGGCCCGGTCGGCGTGGCAGTCTACTCCCTTTTCCCCTCGACGACCCGCGGCCAGATCGGCGCTTTCGTCACCGACCTCTGGGTTGATGCCTCGCACCGTGGCACCGGCCTTGGCCGCACCCTTCTGGCCCGCGTCCGCGACAAGGTCGCCGCCCGCTGGGGCGCCACGTTCCTGCGGCTGAACTACTACGCCGACAACCCCGGCGCCGCCGCTTTCTATGCGCGGCTGGGCTTTGCCGCGAAACCGCAGGAGATCTGGGTTACCCTCGAAGGCGTCGACCTGGAGGCACTGGCATGAAGGCCTTTCTCGACCCGCGCCAAAGGCTGCATGACCCGAAGCATTTCATGGCCAATGGCGCGCTTCTGCCCAACCCCGAAGTGCCGGCCCGCATCGAGGTGCTGAAGACCGGGGCAGAGGCCGCTGGCTGCACCTTCGCCGCCCCCGCCGATCACGGGCTTGGCCCGATCGCCGCCCTTCACAGCCCCGAATACCTGACCTTCCTGCGCACCGCCCATGCGCGGTGGAGCCGCATCGACGGCGCTTCGCCCGAGGTGATCCCCAATATCCATCCCGCCAACCGGACCGACAGCTACCCCAAATCCGTCCTTGGTCAGGCCGGATTTCACCAGACCGATACCTCCTGCCCGATCTCCTCCGGCACCTGGGAGTCCGCCTATTGGTCCGCCCAAACCGCCCTGTCCGCCGCCGACGCCATTGCTGCAGGCGACCGCGCCGCCTATGCGCTGTGCCGCCCGCCCGGCCACCACGC